>CAMVRS010000066.1 GCA_947169935.1 uncultured Lachnospiraceae bacterium | reverse complement strand
AGTCAGTGATCGGTCTTGAGACCAAGGCTGCTCTTGATAAATACGGCATCAAGGCAGATATGATAATCGGCTGCGCAGGCGGCGGTTCAAACTTAGGCGGTCTTATCTCTCCTTTCGCAGGCGAGATGCTCCGCGGAGAAGCAAAATATGATATCGTTGCAGTAGAGCCCGCATCCTGCCCCAGCTTAACACGCGGCGTTTATGCATACGACTTCTGCGATACCGGAAAGGTATGTCCTCTTGCCAAGATGTACACCTTAGGCAGCAGCTTCATCCCTTCCGCTAACCATGCAGGCGGTCTGCGTTATCACGGCATGAGCAGCATCGTATCCGAGCTCTACGATCAGAAGCTGATCAGGGCAACCAGCGTTGAGCAGACCAGCGTATTCGAAGCAGCACGTACCTTTGCAAGAGTTGAAGGCATACTGCCCGCTCCCGAATCCAGCCACGCTATCCGCGTTGCTATCGATGAAGCGCTTAAATGCAAAGAGACCGGCGAAGAGAAGAACATCGTCTTCGGTCTCACCGGTACAGGTTACTTCGATATGGTAGCTTACGAGAAATTCAACGACGGCGTGATGACCGACTACATCCCCAGCGATGAGGATCTTCAGAAGTCCATCTCACAGCTGCCGAAGGTATAAAAGCAAAAAAATAAGATCCTTCGCTGCGCTCAGGATGACAATGATCCTGAGCGTAAGCGAAGGATTTTTTATTTGAACCATCCTTTTTTCTTAAACACGATCAGCCATGATATGACTATCAGGGCACATACGCCTATGACTACGGGATAGGCGTATTCAAAATCAAATTCCGGCATCTTTAAGTTCATACCGTACCAGCCTGCGATCAGGGACAGAGGCATGAAGATGGAAGTCACAAGGGTGAACACTTTCATCAGGCGGTTCTGCTCAATATCGATCTGCGCCTCATAGGACTCGCGGACCTGCACGATGTATTCACGAAGGTTCAGCACTTCTTTCGAAAGACGCTCGCTGCGGTTATCAAGGATCTCGAAGTACTTAAGGAATTCCTCGCCGATCACATCATTGTCGTTATCACAGAGCTCTTCGAATATCTCCTCAAACTGTTCGTAATACTTCTTAAGACGCAGCAGCGCATAGCGCATGTCCACTATCTTCTCCCTGGCGTTTTCGGCCTTGCCGTGTATGACCGCATCATCCAGGTCGGATATGATATCTTCCAGCTGCTCAAGATACTTGCTGTCACCTTTGAAAAGGTTCTTAAAGAAGGTGTACAGCGTCTTCTCGTTGCAGGGCGTTTCCGTAAAGCTCTTCTGGGCGGCGTTATAGGATGTTTCATCCTCACAGATTATAAATACATCATCCTTATCGATATAGATAAGTATCTGCGAAGGCTCGCTCTCATCATCCTTTATGTCGTACCAGTCAAATGCGATGATATCAAAATTATCAAATGCTTCAAAAGTCTCGATGGTGCCTTCGGCGATATGCGCGATGACCGGCTCCTCCATCTGCTCAATATAATCGTTTATCTGATCCCTGTAGATAATCTTCTGCATGATGCTCCTCCCTGTATTGATCAGCTGTACGGACCGGCCGGTCACATCAGCCGCGTATTTCTTTTACTATTGCCGCAGCTTCCGCCACCTTGCTCTTTATCAGCTCAAAGTCCCCTGCCTTGATCATGTCGCCCTTTACCATCCAGGAACCGCCGCAGCAGAATATCTTATCGCTTTTAAGATACTCGCGTACATTATCGGCGCTGATGCCGCCTGTGGGCATGAACTTAAGCGCCGTAAGGGCAGCGCCTATAGCCTTTATCATCTTAAGGCCGCCGGCGTTTTCCGCAGGGAAGAATTTAACCTTTGTCAGGCCCAGGTTCATGGCAGCGATCATCTCGCTGGCTGTCTGGGTTCCGGGGCATACCGGTATATCCTTTGAAAGGCAGTATTTGACTATCTCCGGATCAAAACCGGGAGATACTATGAATTTTGCACCCGCATTAACAGCGCGGTCCACCTGCTCTTTTGTAAGCACGGTACCTGCGCCCACCAGCATATCGGGAAAGTTCTCCGACATGATCCTGATGCTCTCCTCTGCCGCTTCCGTACGGAAAGTAACCTCCGCTGCAGGCAGGCCGCCCTCCATAAGGGCTTTGCCAAGAGGCAGCGCATCCTTTGCATCATTCAGTACCACAACAGGGATGATGCCTACCTGCTCAAATCTGCTGAATATCTCTTCTGAAATGTTACTCATTTTTATACCTCCTGATATATGCGGTCAGCGTTTTACTCTGGCGCCTGCGCCGCCCATTATAGCTTCCACTTCTTCTTTTGAAGCCATGGATGTGTCGCCGGGCGTTGTCATTGCGAGTGCGCCGTGTGCAGCGCCGTAATTAACTGCGGTCTCTGCATCCTGTGTGGTCATAAGGCCGTATACCAGGCCCGAAGCGAAGGAATCGCCGCCGCCCACACGGTCAAGGATCTCCAGTCCGTTATATTCTTTGCTCATCTTTATCTCGCCGTCTGCCCAGCAGATAGCCTTCCAGTCGTTTACCGTTGCGGTCTTAACCGTACGCAGCGTGGTAGCAACAACCTTGAAATTAGGATAAGTCTGTGCGGCGTTATTGATCATCTTTTTGTAGCCGTCCAGATTCAGTTCCTTTAAGTTCTCATCGTTTCCTTCGATCTTGAAGCCCAGACATGCGGTAAAGTCTTCTTCGTTTCCGATCATGACATCCACATACTTTGCCACTTCCTTATTAACTTCCTGCGCCTTCTCCGGACCGCCTATGGCACTCCACATGGAAGGACGGTAGTTAAGATCGTAAGAGATCACAGTGCCGTATTTCTTTGCCGCCTTGCAGGCAGCTATGACGGTCTCACAGGACTGTTCGGACAGAGCCGCATAGATGCCGCCGGTATGCAGCCATCTGACGCCCAGCTCACCAAAGATATAGTCGAAATCAAAGTCTGAGGGAGTCGCCTGGCTGATCGCTGTATTGGCGCGGTCGGAGCAGCCCACTGCGCCTCTTATGCCAAAGCCGCGCTCCGTGAAATTCAGACCGTTACGGCAGATACGTCCAATACCGTCGGTCTTTTTCCAGTAGATAAGGGAGGTATCAACGCCGCCCTGCTCTATCAGGTCTTTCATAAGCCTGCCCACTTCGTTATCCGCAAAAGCCGTGATGACTGCGGTATTCAGCCCGAAGCATTTATGCAGGCCGCGGACCACATTGTACTCTCCGCCGCCCTCCCATGCGGTAAAGCTCCTGGCAGTGCGTATGCGGCCCTCGCCGGGATCTAAGCGCAGCATTATCTCGCCTAAGGACACTGCGTCATATTTACAGTCTTTTGAATCGCGTAAATTAAGGTTCATTTTTATCCTCCATATCTTTATTTATAAGATCCTTCGCTTCGCTCAGGATGACATGTGCTTTTAGATCCCGAAATATCTTTTAGCGTTATAGTAAGATAATCCCTCAACTATCTTGCGGAGGGATTTTTCGTTATCGGGGTACTCCCCGTCTTCCACCCATTTACCTATCAGATTGCAGGCGATCCTTCTGAAGTAATCGTGACGGGCGTAGGAAAGGAAGGATCTGGAATCCGTGAGCATGCCTACGAAGTTGCCTAAAAGTCCCAGGCTGCCCAGTGCCTTCATCTGCTCTTCCATGCCGTCCCTCTGATCAAGGAACCACCATGCTGCGCCCAGCTGCATCTTTCCGGGTACCTCCGCAGACTGGAAAGCTCCCAGACAGGTCGCGATCTGGTTCAGATCGTCATGATCCAGTGAGAATACTATGGTCTTGGGCAGTTCCCCTGTTTTCTCCAGCTCGGAGAAGAACATTGCCAGTTCCTTATCACAGCTGCTCTTTGCGATTATATCGTAACCGGTATCGGGTCCCAGTTCGCTTAACTTGCGGGCGTTGACATTGCGGTGGCAGGAGAAATGTATCTCCATCACGACGTTTTCCTTATGATACTTACGCGCCAGGGAAAGCAGCACAAAGGTCATATATTTCTCAGCTTCCTCAACGCTTAAGGCCTCACCCTTCATCGCTTTTTTGAAAGCAGCATCCGCTTCTTCCGCGGAAGCGTTCCTGAAGCAGACATAATCCAGTCCGTGATCCGAAGCCTTGCAGCCCCGCGCCACAAAATAGTCCACTCTCTCATTCAGCGCATCGCATACTTCCTGCGCAGTTGAAAGCTTATCCTTATTCACACTATGCGCCAGCTTTTCGATATATTCCTTAAAGCCGGCCTTGGTGATGGCCACGGCTTTATCGGGCCGGAAAGAAGGACATACCTTAAAGCCGGTCTCTTCCTTTGCCAGCTTCTCATGCCATTCAAGACTGTCTATGGGATCGTCGGTAGTTCCTACGAATTCCACATTAGACTTTCTGATAAGACCGCGGACCGACATATCCGGATCATCTTTTAATATCTGCGCCGTCTTATCCCAGATCTGCTTTGCGTTATCTTCCGTCAGCGCCTCTTCTACGCCGAAGTATTTCTTCAGCTCCAGATTCGACCAGTGATACATGGGATTGCCGATAGCCATCTCAAGAGACTTTGCAAATGCAAGGAACTTCTCATAGGGATCCGCATCACCGGTCACCAGTTCTTCGGGCACGCCGTTGGAGCGCATAAGGCGCCATTTGTAATGATCCCCGGCATAAGTCCCGTCAGCCTGTTTGCCGCCCAGCCAGATCTGCGCGATATTCTCATAACGGCAGTCCTCGTATATCTCCTTTGGAGACAGGTGGCAGTGGTAATCAATGATGGGAAGGTTCTCCGCATAGGCATGGAACAGATGCTCTGCAGTACCGTTGTAGAGCATGAAATCCTTGTCCATAAATTCTCTTTTCATTTTCTTCCTCCATTTAAAAACTGGGGTTTTTATTATATCTAAATTGCAGTATCGTGGTCAATCTATGATTTGAAAGATCCTTCGCTTACGCTCAGGATGACACGTGCGGTGCTTTATCGCTCATAAGGGCACGGGCGAGGCTTTACCGCTCAGGCTTGTAATCCTGTCTCACCCTGCAATAGAGAATATCAGCTTCGCTGCAAGGGCGGCAAGCCATGCAACGGCGCACTGCCAGGCCACCACATACAGCGCCCACTTGCGGCCCAGCTCGCGTCTTACGGCTGCCACTGCAGCCACGCAGGGCGTATAGAGCAGGCAGAATACCAGAAGGGACATAGCCGACGCCGCGCTCATTACTGCGGCTGCGCCGCCTTCTGCCTCAAAGAGCACGCCCAGTACGGATACCACGCTCTCCTTTGCCATAAAACCGGTTATCAGGGCCGTGACTATACGCCAGTCACCCAGACCGACAGGAGTGAATACGGGCACCAGCACGCCGGAGATCATCGCCAGTATGCTGTCATGCGAATCCTCCGCAAAGTGCAGGCCCGGGTCAAAGCTCTTAAGGAACCATACCACCACGGAAGCTATCAGTATCACACTGAAGGCGCGCTGTATAAAGTCCTTTGTCTTCTCCCACATAAGCAGCATCACGCTCTTTCCGCCTGGCATACGGTAATTGGGAAGCTCCATTACAAAGGGCACCGCCTCGCCCTTAAATATGGTCATCTTATAGATATGCGCCACAAGTATGCTTATGACTATTCCCAGCACATACAATCCTATCATCACCAGCGCTTTGTATCTTGGGAAGAACGCATCCACAAAGAAGGCGTAGATAGGCAGCTTGGCCGTACAGCTCATGAAAGGCGTCAGCAGTATGGGCATCTTCCTGTCCCTCTCACTGGGAAGGGTCCTGGTGGACATGACCGCCGGCACCGTACAGCCGAAGCCCAGCAGCATGGGCACTATACTGCGCCCGGAGAGGCCCAGCCTTCGGAATATCTTATCCATAAAGAAAGCGACCCTGGCGATATAGCCGCTGTCCTCAAGCAGCGAAAGGAAAAAGAACATCGTGACTACTATTGGTACAAAACTGAGCACGCTGCCCACGCCTTCGAATATGCCTTCGGTTATAAGCTTATGGATCACTTCGTTGATCCCTGCCGCCGTTAAAGCTTCATCCACAAGGACCGTAAGCTTTCCTATCCCCCATTCCAGTATATCCTGGAAAAAAGCTCCTATAACGTTGAAGGTCAGGAAGAACACCAGCCCCATAATGCCTATAAAGATGGGGATAGCCGTAAACCTGCCGGTCAGTATCTTATCTATCCTGCGGCTGCGTATATGCTCTTTGCTCTCATGGGGCTTATTAACACATTCCGCACATACTTTAAGGATATAGCAGAAACGCATGTCCGCGATAGCGGCGCTGCGGTCCAGCCCTCTCTCCTTCTCCATCTGCAGCACTATGTGCTCCAGCGTTTCCTTCTCATTCTGGTCGAGCTCCAGACGCTCAAGCACCTGTTCATCGCCCTCGATCAGTTTGGAGGCCGTAAAGCGCAGCGGTATATCATGCTTCTTTGCATGATCCTCTATCAGATGCTCCACCGCATGAAGGCAGCGGTGAACAGCTCCTCCGTTATCATCCTGCGCGCAGAAATCCTGATCTACGGGCTTTTCCTGATATCTGGCAATATGAATGGCGTGTGCCACCAGCTCGTCTATACCCTCCCTTTTTGCAGCGGAAATGGGCACCACAGGCGTACCCAGCATTTTTTCCATGCGGTTTACATCTATGGAGCCGCCGTTACCGGTAAGCTCATCCATCATGTTAAGTGCCACAACCACAGGTATGTCCATCTCCAGCAGCTGCATGGTCAGATACAGATTACGTTCTATATTCGTGGCGTCAATTATATTGATGACCGCCCGGGGTTTTTCATCCAGCACGAAGTTTCTGGATACCAGTTCTTCCGCAGAATAGGGCGACATCGAATATATGCCGGGCAGATCCGTGACACAGGTATTTTTATATCCCTTTATGGCTCCGTCCTTTTTGTCTACGGTAACACCGGGGAAATTGCCCACATGCTGGTTCGATCCGGTGAGCTGGTTAAAAAGCGTGGTCTTTCCGCAGTTCTGGTTACCCACCAGCGCAAAGCTCAGCATCTCTCCTTCGGGAAGGGGATGGCCTGTACCGGGGGGATGGAATTTTCCTTCCTCACCAAGTCCCGGATGAGGCGTGATATTCTCCGCTCTTCTGGGCTTTTCCTCCTCCGTCTTTTTTTCTATGGGCCTGATATCGATCTTCTCTGCATCAGCCAGGCGGAGAGTCAGCTCATAAGAATGTATGCGTATCTCCATGGGATCCCCCAGCGGCGCGAATTTGATCACGCTCACTTCCGCTCCGGGTATAACTCCCATATCAAGAAAGTGCTGCCGCAGGGCACCTTCCCCTGCAACAGCCTCGATGATACCGCTCTTTCCTTTTTCCAGATCCTTAAGTGTCATAACGGATTGCCTGCCATCCTTTTACGAATACATCTTCCTTATTTCGTTCAACTCCTGTGAAAATCGCGTCACTACAGACTTGGGGCCTGTGATCTGCACGCCGTTTCCCAGTCCGAATATCCAGCCAAAGAACTGGTCACTCAGGGCAACCTCCACATTGGTCTCCAGCCAGCCCTTCTGCTTTGACTTATTAACCGGTATCTCCTTACCAAAACGGTCGATCATAACGCCCACCAGCTCTTCCTTAAACTGCAGTCTTACGCGTACGATCTCCCCGCCGAACATGCCAAAGTTCATACTGTTGTATCTTGCCAGGTCAGACTCCCTGAAATGATCGCGGCCTCTTCTTTTGTTATCGCTTATCTCTATCGACCTTATCTTGTCTACGCGGTAATGCTTGATGGCGTCTGCCTCTTCGTCATAGGCGACCATATAATAATTCTCATCATCCCAGATAAGAGCCCAGGGGCTTACTTCGTAGAGCTTATCTTTCCTGGGTACCATCTCCTTATCGGCGTTCCACTTCATGTATTTAAAGGTGATGTTTTTGTTATCTGCCATAGCTCTGTGGATATCATCTACGATCAGATATATGCTCTCGTTCATGGTCTTGACACGTCCCTGTACAATTACCTGGCGGTTGAGCTGGTCTGCCTCATATTCACTCACAAAATATGTCAGCTTCTTTATAAGATTTCTGGATTTTTTTTCGGTAATGAACTTGGAGGACTGGATGGCGTCAACCAGAAGCTTAAGTTCTGCAAGCTCGAAATGCTTGGCACCTACATGGTAATAATGGTCACGACCTTCCCTCGTCCTGATGATATCAAGTCCCAGCTCCCTCAGCGTCTCCATATCGTCATACAGGCTTTTGCGCTCTACTTCGACGCCGTATTCTTCCAGTTCGCTGATCAACTCAGATGCGGTAAGCCAATGATCATCATCAGTCTTTTCGATCAAGATACGGCTTAAATAGTAAAGTTTTACTTTCTGTCCGCTTCCTTTTGGCATATTCTCGTCCTCCTATTTTTCACCCTCATCCGGGGCTGAATTCAGTACCTTTAAGATATTTTCGGAAGTTTCGCCGTAGAGGTTCTTATATTCTTCCACGGCTTTTTCACCGCTCTTCTTTCCGGCTATCACTTCCTCTATCAGCTTGTTCCTGCCGTTTACCAGTTTCTTATTGTCGGCGTCCTTCATATCGATGTATGCGACTAAGGGTGCCTCCGCGCTGTTAGCCAGGAAAAAATCCCTGCTCTCTTCCACAAGGAGATCACGTTTCTTTTCATCCACGGGCAGGGGTGCGATCAGGTTATCCCAGTGTACGTTCTTTGCGCTCTTCATCCAGAGCTCCTGTATTTCTCCCCCGTCCAGCATGGTCTCAAAGAGCGCTTCAAATATGGCGTTCTCACGGGCGCTGCTCTTATTGCCGTCATCTATGATGACCCAGACAGGCACTTCCCTGCGCAGATAGCCGCCGCGGCTTTCCGTGATCTCTTTAATGGCAGGCAGCATCAGGAGTCTTTCATCTTCCAGATCATCGTCTACGCCGAATTTAGCCATGCAGTCGGTAAGGGTGCGCGCCCATTCGCCGGCCCAGTAAGTAAAAGCCATTTCCGATATCGACGGATTTACATTAAAGAATTTCTCTCTGGCGGCTTTAGCGTCGGCCTCTGCGGAATCCTTATCGATGATGCCGTTTTCATAAGCCGCAGCTATGCGGTCCAGCGCCTTTACCATAGCCTCCTCGGTAAAGCCGTCCACCCATACGCCGTCTTTCATATAAAAGGCCGGATAAGCATCCTGCCAGAACTCCGGCAGCACATCCGTATACGGCGCCTCTGTATTTACGAAACCGGGAGAAATAACGCCGGAATTCCTGCCTTCGCTGAAGTATCCCAGCATGTCCATATATTTATCAAAGGTATCTATGTCTTCTATGCTGTCGATACCATCGGTATTTTTTGCATAAAGCTCAAACCAGGAAGCCTTCACATAGGTTATGCAGCCGTTTCCGTATACCGGGGTAAAGCCGTACTGCGCCCCCTTCTCATCACGCATATCCGTGTTAACATCCGTTGTAAGGAGACGGCTCTGAAATTCCGCATCATCATAAGCCTGCGACATATCCCACAGATAGCCTGCCCGCTGGTAATAGTACAGCTGCGATCTGCTCATGACCACGGCGTCGGGATAGCCTTCGTCTCCGGGGTGGCCGGAATCCAGCAAAAGCGCCATCTCCTCAACCCCTGCGTTCTTATCGGGAACGATAACGTTAAGGCTTACGCTCTGCCCGGTCTTTTCCAATACCGCATCCTGCCATTTAGTCTTAAATTGCTCTATCTTTGCTTCTTTCCCCAGATCGAAATGCGCATTGATGACGATATTGATATTTTCCAGCTCATAATCTTCTTCTATGGGAGCGGGAGTAGCCTCCGGCTCTTCCGTTGGAGTGGCAGTGATCTCTGCCGCTTCCGTTGGCGTGGCTTGGGTGATGTCTTTCTGCGTCAGATCATTACCACTGAGCTGCTCCGCTGCTGCGGGATTGTCGCCGCTTATTGTCTCTTCCACCGGTACTTCAGCACTTTTTGAACAGCCTGTCAAAAATATAAATGCAAGGGCGAATGCACACGCCCGATTAAAACTTTCCGTCATGATATTTCCTTTCATAAAACCCGAAATATTATATCATTTTCCGTGACAGATTGCCACAATTATTAAGGCTTGACAGCTACGAACATTAGTTCTATCTTATTATCAGAAAGGAGGGCAGCCATGGGAAAGATAACCGTCACAGACCGTTATGAAGATATAATGGATCATCCCCATTACCAGTCAAAAAAAAGGCCCCATATGAGCCTTCATAACCGTGCCGCCCAGTTTGCCCCTTTCGCCGCCCTAAGCGGCTATGAGGCCTCCATCAGGGAAACCGAACGTCTTACACAGGAGCGTATCACACTTGGTTCCGACCAGATCGATATGATCAATGAAAAACTGCAGGCCATAAACACACAGATATCCGGGCGCCCCCGGGCTGCCATCACCTATTTTGTACCTGACACCGCAAAGGCCGGCGGCAGCTATATCTGCGCAAAAGGTCCCGTCAAAAAGATCGACGGCGTCTACGGCTGCATCATCATGGAAGACGGGACCGTCATCAGTATCAAAGATATCAGCGATATAGAATTTCCTTTAGATTAAAACAGCGGATTGTATTCCTTCTCATGTCCTATGGTGGTGGCGGGTCCGTGTCCCGGATAAACCTTCGTATCATCCGGCAGCACGAAAAGCTTTTCCTTTACGGACTCTCTTAAGCTGGTCATCTTACCGGTGGGGAAGTCCGTCCTTCCGTATGACTCCGCAAAAAGGGTATCGCCTCCGATCAGTATGCCTGCCTCCTCAAAATAAAAACAGCAGCTGCCGATGGTATGTCCCGGCGTGCCTATGACGCGGCATTTCTTATCGCCGTATTCCAGTATATCGCCGTCATTAAAGAAGCCGTCTGCCTCCAGGGTGACAGGCCTGTGCATCTGGGCGGATACGTTCACGTAAGCATCCTCAAGAAGCACCTTCTCCGCCTCCATGGCGTAGATCTTTGCGCCGCTTTCTTTTCTGAGGGCATCCGCCCCGCCTATATGATCAAAGTGCCCGTGCGTCAGCAGTATCACTTCCACCTCAAAGCCCTTTTCCTTCAGCTTATCGTTTATATATTTACCCTGTGCCGCAGGATCAAAGAGCATCACCTTGCTCTCGCCCTCACGGTACACAAAGAATGTATTGGTCTGCATGTCTCCTACGATCATCCTGCCCACTTTAAGTTCCATGATCCGTACCTCCTTTTGGGGGGATTATAACATAATTCACTCACCCTTGCCAAACCCGGCCTGTGGCATCGGGCAAACGTCCAAAGCCATTGATATATCTTCGGAAATATGATATAGTTTCGCAATAGACAAAAATGTGTGAAAGGCCATATTCCATGCATTCTTTATATGAGAAACAGGACAGTCTCAACTCCCCCATTGAAAGCTTCGTATTTGACACCGGGAAGTACCCCTTCCCTGTAAGACCACACTGGCATTACTTTGCGGAATTTATCTATATCATGGAGGGAACAGCGGAGATAACCTGCGATGATAAAACCTTTACAGCCTTCAAGAACGAACTTGTAGTGCTCCCGCCCTCTTCCGTGCATTCACTCTTTCCCGGCAAGGGCGGCTTAAAGCTTTTTGCAGGCATAAAATTCGATACGGCAAAGTTCCATAACTCTTCATCCTATGCGCCTTCCGTATCGAACATCTTTAATTATGCACGTTCAAAGAACCTGCAGCTGCATTTCAACGCCGATGAAACAGAAAAGCTTCATTTCCGTGAGATTTTTGATGACTGTATAAAGGAATCGACCGAATACCGCTACGGGCGTGATATCATGCTCCGCGCACAGATCTACAGACTGATCTTCAGTCTCGTCCGCTCCTGGATGGATAACGGAATGGATATCAACGCCTGCCCCGTCAACTCTGCGGAGATCTACGGTATTGAAAATATCGCCGAATATATCGACAGCCGCCTGGAGGATAACCTCCGTGTGACCGAGATCGCAGAAAAATGCCATATGTCCTATTCGGGCTTTGCAGCCAAATTCCATGAGCAGTATAACATGAGCTGTAAAGAATATATAGAACGTATGAGGATCTATAAGGCAGAAGAATATCTGCTCTTTACCGATTATGATCTGACCTTCATAAGCCAGAAGACCGGCTTTTCGGATTGCAGCCACTTCATCCGCAGTTTCAAAAAATACCGCGGTCTGACTCCGAAGCAGTTCCGGATGCAGAAGAAGCAGGTACATTAAATCGGTATTATCAGAGTTACTTCTGTTGTATCTTCCGATGCCCAGCTTTTCATAAAGATATCTCCGCCCAGGCTCTCGGCGATCTTTTTAGCCACATACAGGCCAATGCCCTGTCCTTCCTTATTCTTTGCATTCGAGCCCCGCCAGAAACTCTTAAAGACATAGGCACATTCTTCCTCGGAAAGGACATTTCCTTTATTCTTTACACTTATTATAACATCTTCGTCCTGGCTTCCCATACGAAGACTTATCCCGGCACCGGAGCCGTACTTAACGGCATTATCCAAAAGCTGTGACACCACTTTATAAATACCGTCCTTATCGCTGGTAAGCAGCGGGTTATTCTCACATACGATATCAAAAGGAATATGCAGCAGTTCCATCCTGGACGCATAATCCTTTTTTATCATTTCCTTAAGTTCCTTAAGATAAAACGAAGTGATCACAGACTTATGCTCGATATCAACTTTTGCACTGCTGTCCATTATCTCCTTGACCAGCACTTCGACTTTATCTACATTCTGCTTTATCTTTGCGGCGGTCTCCGCATCCTTTTCATCCGGCTTCTTATCGTCATGATAGATGCCTCTTTCGATAGCCTCCGCATAAAGCTTGATATTCGATAAAGGCGTCTTTATACCGTGGGCTATGGAAATGATCAGCGTCTGCTTCTCCTTCTCCATGGCGTTTATGTTCTTATCCTTAAGGCTCATCTCATCCTTCAGCATGTTCATGCCCCAGATATACTTGCCGAAAAGCCGTGACTTGCTCTCCGGTATGCCCTCATCCAGCCTGCCCTTTGCTATTTTTTCCGGATATTCCGAAAGAGTATTGAAGGGTCTTACCATCAGTCTGTATCCGCTTATAACAACTGTAATGATAATGACATAAGAAATGATCAGCGCTGCAGCAGCTACAGTCTGTGTGAATCTGATATCATTTGTGAAATAAAATATGCAGAGAAATCCGCACAAAGAATTATCTGTCCCTTTTATTGGATAGATCATTTCAGACGCATAAGGATCCGCCATCAGACTTTTTTCTGATGCGGACATGTCTTTAATATCTATATAATCAACCCTGTCGGGAACTGCCCTTTTTTCATATTCCCGTCTGTAAGCATCCAGATCGATATTAACAGCATTACCGTCAGCCGCAGCCTTCCGGGCATCGGCGATCATGCGGTTTATCACTACGATCTTCATACCGTTTTCATTATCATAATGCTTATTTATCAGCGGAAATATGATAAGTGAAACAGCCAGAAAGAACAGGGTTATCAGCGCAAGTATGCTAACTGTTCTCTTCAACTATCATCTCCAAAAATGAAACCTTTTCGCCATACGGTCTTTATTATCTTAGGGGATTCCGGTTCATCTTCGAGTTTCTCACGCAGCCACCTGATATGAACATTCAGTGTGGCCTGCTCAACAAAAGCATCCCCCCATACGGCATCATACAGTTCATCCTTATAAAGCAGCCTGCCTTTATTCTCCATCATGTATAAAAGCAGGTCATACATCTTGCCTCTTATCTCGCAGACCTTGCCGTTCTTCGAAACAAGCCTCTTATCCGTATCTATCGTGATATTCCCGTAACTTAACAGCTCCCTGTCCTTAGATACGGTCTCGCTTCTGTGAAGCAGGGCTTTTACCTTGGCACTGAGTATGGGAACAGAGACCGGCTTCTCAATATAATCATCCGCCCCCAGTTTATAACCTGTGAGCTTGCTCTCATCGTCCCCTCTGGCACTCATCATAATGATAGGGATATCCTTATGCTCCCTGATGGCACTGCAGGCGGCAAAGCCGTCTATACCCGGCAGCATCAGATCCAGAAGTATGATCCTGGCAAGGTCATGCTCAAGAAAACTTATCCCCTCTTCCGCCGTTTCCAGACCCACGACTAAGTAGCCCTCTGCCTCCATAAAGTCGGCAAGAAGGCCACGAAGCTCGGTGTCGTCTTCGATTATAAGGATGTCGGTCATTTATGTATCTACCTTTTTAAGATCCTTCGCTTCGCTCAGGATGACATTATTCCTTTTCAGGATGACGTTATTCCATTTCAGAATGACATTATTCCGTTCAGGACAATAGTATTATACTTCAATGCTCTATCTTCGTAAACACCGGATGATCCACCGTGCCTTCCTCGCCGATAAAGCATGCATCCAGCTCCCCTGTGCTGTAATCATAGATTATGATCTCAAATACTATATCCGAGTATATCTTCTGATAGGAAGTGTAACAATCTGTTCTTTCCCTTGTAACCATGCTCTTAACATCGGCCAGGCTGAACTTATCCTTCTCCCCCAGCCAGTCTCTGTATTTGCAGAAACGTGTATAATTTGAGCCCGAATATGTAAATCTGTCGAGACAACCGTCTGTAACATGAGCGTTCACCACACAAAGACAATCCGGAACATCCCATGTGATCCCGGGCAGTAAAGGCGTATCCTGATCACGCAGTATCGACTGTCCTGAGGAGTATTCATCGCCTTCATATGCATTATCCTCTGCCACAAAGGAGTTATCCCTGTCCGTTATGATTATGTTATGAGTGTATGTAAAATTCTTGCTTTCGGAAACCATATACTCTCCAACGCTGCGAGCATCAGACATATTCTCAAGCGCATACCTCAGTTCGTAAGCATAACACTTCTTCCCTTCAGCGTTGAAGTCCATGCCTGTTCCCACATCCAGCAATCCGGCAAAAACTTCCTTATCATTCAGCACCGTGATGGCATCCAGCATTCCCAATACGGAAAAGCCCGTATAACTGTTCTTATCCTTTCCGTTGATAAAATGTGTAACGCAATGTGCCGTACACATCTGATTCTCACTTCCCAGAGGCCATTCCATCGTCCTGCTGACGATGCGTCCTCCGGTTACGGTCTTCTCTCCCCATAATGATACCGCATTACAATTGTTGGCTCTAAGAACGCTGTCGATCATATTTGCCAGCAGCGCTTCCTCATAACTGAAAGCCCCGTCACATTCAAATCCCTTTTTCCCTCCGGATAAGGTCTGTGCATATCCTTCCAGTTCATTCCGGTAGTCTTCAGGGATATTTACCAGGATCTTATCCATCCTGTCGAGGACCGGTGAATAATCACCATCGATGCTGGGGAAGGTGCGGTATATATTTTCGTAAAGGAAAGGTTCGAGCACTGCTATAAATTCATCCCCGATATCCAGCAGACATTTGGCATAAGCACAGCCCACATCGTAATGGGTGCCCTTAGTGTAATCCAGATATACTTCATAGTATGAAGGCTTTTTATCGATCCTGCAGAGCCCGTCTCCGGATGTAAATGTCTGTAACACTTCATCTTCGGTCTTTGCATCCTCACCCTCATAACTCTGCATGCAGTATATATCACCCACAGGCTCCAAAGTGCTTATGTCAGACACTGCAGGCACGGAAAAATCCGGAGTGTCATCGGCACAGGCGGTGAGGATGAGCATTATGGTTAATATAGTTATTATCTTCTTCATGTAGTGTTTCATTTCAATCTACTCCTTCAAGATCCTTCGCTTCGCTCAGGATGACATAGAATCCGGGGTCCTACTTATGATACTTACCAACCTTGCTCCATCAACCATTTATTCAGCTGACGTTCGCGCTGGGTCAGGTCGGATTCATCCGTAAGCTTGCCAAGTTCCATGGTTCCCTCTATATGACCGTCGATCAGATATAACACCTTATCACTGGCTGCAGCGACTCTCGCGTTATGTGTAACCATCATTATCGCAGTTCCTTCCCTGTTCACATTTACCAGCTCGTTTATAACCTCACCTGCAGCTTTGGAATTAAGTGCACCTGTAGGCTCATCCGCAAAGATCACCTTGGGGTGGTTTATGAGTGCCCTGCAAAGGCAGGCTCTCTGAAGCTGTCCGCCGGAGACCTCATTTATCTCGTTATCCGCTATCTCCATAATTCCCAGACGGCGCATCAGCATCTCTGCTTCTTCACGGACTTTCTTCCTGTCTTCAAGTCCGGCGTGAAATCCGGGGAGCAGTATATTATCGAGTATGCACAGCTTCCTCATCATGTACATCTGCTGGAAGATAAAGCCCATGCTGACCAGACGGAGCTTTGCCATCTCTTTTTCATTCAGTCCCGTATAAGTCTTTCCCATAAAGCTTATTTCTCCTGCAGTGGCCCTGTCCATTCCGCTTATGGTATAGAGCATGGTGGACTTGCCGCTTCCGGAAGGTCCCATGATGGTCACGAACTCACCCTCATCTAAGGTAAAGTCGATGTTTCGCAGGACGTTGTTGCTGTATTTGTTTACTATGTAGGTTTTGCAGAGACCTTTCACATCTATTAACGGTTCCATTCTTTTTCCTCCTGTAATCTTTCAAGATTCTTCGTTTCGCTCAGAATGACAGTAACTTATTATTCTTCTCGTATATTCCACAGATTGATACTCTTTACCTTCATCAGGCATATACGCATGATCACCACTCCTATGATCAGAATGATCACGGGTATGATCACCAAATTCTCAAACAGATTGGGCACAAGGTGCACTCCGGTATTACCGAATATCTCAAATACTCTGCCCGCCAGAAGATCCGCTCCTATAAACTCCAGCACATATCCCAGCAGTACGGAGATCACAAGTATCATCAGCATCCTGATCATCTGCCACTTTCTGATATCTTTATTGGAAAAGCCTACACATTTAAGCATGGCAATTCCCGGAGTCTCGCTGCTTAAGTCTACCGTTGTATAAAGTGTTGTATTAAGCGCCATGATAAACGCAACGATCACGATAAATATCAGCTTAAGCGCATCCACTGTATTCGTAATATATCTGAAGTTACTCTTTACCGATTCATCAAATGAGTCTATATACTGTTCTCCGAATCTTTCCTTCAGCCGCTTTATTATCGCCGGGTGTTCCGGATCAGGCGCATCCAGATGTATATTGGTCATATTCAATGAAGTATCTACTGCTCCGCTATACTCTCTTCCGGCTATCAATTCGGGGTATCCTTCCTCCATCATGTCAAAAAAACCTGTGATGATGAACTCTCTTTGTACTGTATGATATGCTATATGATCATCGTCAAACTCATCCAGCTCAAGCGTTATGGTATCGCCTATCTTAAAACCTTCTTTTCTTGCAGTGAAATAACTCATTGCCACTTCATTGGCATGGATAGGAAGCTTACTGCCCCTCTTAAGCTTAAAGCCTTCATTATAGGTATCGCCGAACCAGAGCCTGCATCCTATATCATCCTTACCTTCCATGATCAGATTTGCGGCAGCACCTTTCATATACCGCACGCTCATGCCGATCCCTTCTTTGTTCACATCCTCTACAAAAGCGTTTATGGCACCTTCGTAATCCCCGCCTTTCTGATAATAATAATCAGCCAGCTCTCCGCTGATATAGAATACGAAATCCCTCTCCGGCCGCAGAAAACATTTTTGATATTCAGGGCTTAAGACCGTACTCTTTATATTGAATACCGTAAGAAGTATCGCCGCTGCCAGCATGTAACTAATGATCAGGAAAGAGTATTTCGCAAAGCTGTTGGCCATATCTGCCAGTGCCAGGAAGGGAGGAACCTTGCACTTCTTTGACCTGTAAAGATCCACCCTGTTAAACTTATCAAAGCGCTCCCCGATATTCTTACCGTGTATCGCCTCTACTATCGATATCTTTCTGATACGCCTCATCATCACTGCGGAGAATGCTATGATCAGAACAACTAGGCTTATCGATACTACCAAGCCTGTCTTCTGTACCATAAAACGGTCTCTGGTGATCATATTTGCACACAGCTTTTTTATGATATATCTTGCGAGCGGTTCCCCGGCTGTTATCCCGGCTATGCCCCCGATCACCGCAAAAGTTATATAGGTTGCAGCAAACATCCACCGGTAACGGAAGGAATCAACACCTATTGCACGCATCATGCCTATCTCTTTTTCTTCCTGCTTTATGGCCGCCATCATCATATATCTGATAGTTATCAGCATGATTATGATGATCATTATGCTCATCACCATCAGAAAATATGATATGACCACTAAAACCGTATAGTCGGAATCTATCTCGGGAGTATATTCATACGTATTTGCTGCAAATACCACCATATCATCATCCAGTCTCAGCTCGTACATATCATACTGAATACGCTTGGCATATCCTATGCTTCCGGCTTTCAGGATCAGTTTACACGTCCTTAAGGGTTCGTCGGCTTTCATCCTTTCAAAGTCCGGACCGGAGATTATCACTTCCTCACAGTTCATGGAAAAAGGCATCTTGTAGATCTGTGCAACCCTGAAGCTGTATATCCTTCCCAGCTGGCTTGTGATCCTTATCTCATCACCCTTTTTTATACCCGCTATATCCGACAGATTATAACTAATGGCAATGGTTCCTGACTCCAGTGAAAAGCGCTTATCCTCATCGTTGTATAGAAGGTTCACCCTTGAAGATGCTGTTGTCAGATGGATACTTTTATGATAAGGAAAGCTGTCATCACTTGCAAAGACACCGTTTACGGAAAACTCCCCGTCTCCTATCTTAATGAATTCCTTAAGCTCTCCTTCTTCCACCATGCTGCTCTGTTCCATCCAGTCAATGAGCAGCTGCTCTTTTTCCTCCATCCTTCCCATACCGGTATTAATATTTACAACGATATTTGCGATATTGCAGATCTTATCGGTACGCCCCCTGCCCACCAGTTCCATATACATGAGATTAGCCGCGACAACGGATATTATGGATGCACTGACAATGAAAAAGAATAAGATGATGTTCAGACCCTTGTGTGCCTTAAGGTCATTTTTTAACATTTTAAAAAACATGCTATGATCCCCTTTCTTTCAAAGAGATCATAGCATGCATGCTGATCCGAATCTTTAAGAAACTTTTAAAATTTCTTCATTTACTTTTTAGCAGCTTTTATAGCATAGCTGCTGCTGTACGATCCGTAGAACTTTCCTCCGTTCGATACAAACACAATCGCTCCGGTGCCGACGGTATTCAGGCTGTTTCCGAAGGAATCCGTAAACTCTGCCAGATTGATCTTGTATTCGCCATCCACACACACATCGGCAAGGGTCAGCTGTCGTCCGTCCTTCATAAGCGGGATCGCTGTTTTCACTGTACTGCCGTCATAGAATTCCAGTTCTTCGTCTCCCTCTCCTACGGTATAGCTGCCGTTCTCGATACCGCTATAGCAGAGCAGTACCTTAGCCGGATCAAAGTTCGCCTTCTTTTTGGGATTGATATCCAGCTTAAGAACTGTTCCGTCAGGATCTATGGTAAGTGACTTACTCTCTTTTGCCACCTTCACGACGGTGGAGCCGAGCTTTGAGCCCCGCATCTTGAGCTTCACTTCCAGTGTCGAGTATACCCCTACAGGATACAGCGAACCGCCCCGGATAGTATTTCCGTTTTCATCATAATACTTCGGTCCGATCCTCAGGATATAATCACCGCTGCCCGGAAGCTCCACCTTGTCATAATCCGCACCGCTGCAGACAAACTCCCGTGTACCGTCATCGTTTACCTTATAAAGATTCACCTCAAGGCGCTTATCCGTCAGATAGATCCTTTCTGCCCCTGTCTTCTTGCTGTACCTTACATAGACTGTTTTCTTGCCAAGATCCGCAAAATTCTTCAGGGTCGCCTTCGAATTATAATCGATGGCCGTCCTGA
>CAMVRS010000065.1 GCA_947169935.1 uncultured Lachnospiraceae bacterium | reverse complement strand
GAGACGAAACAGCTTTCCGTACAGTTTACTCCCAGCGACGCCACCACCAAGACGGTAAGCTGGAACAGCAGTAATCCTGAGGTGGCGACGATCTCAGATTACGGATATGTGAGAGCCCTTTCGGAAGGCCAGACCACCATTACTCTGAAGTCCACCGATACGAAAGTGAAAGCGGTGACCTATGTACTTCAGGTAATTGATAAGAACAAGGGACTTTATGTGGAATTTGCGGACAAGGGACCCTATGTGTACAGCGGTAAAAAGATCACGCCAAACGTAGTTGTTTATTACGGCGGGAAGAAGCTGACCGAAGGCACGGATTATAAGATGACTTACAGCAATAATCTGAATGCCAGTGTTAATACAAAAGCCAAGATAAAGGTTGCGGGTATCACGGTTTCGGGTACGGTTGAAAAGGAATTTACGATCCGTCCCAGATCTTTGGATGACAGTGCGGTGAAAGTAGCCGAGACCATCGTGGAAAGCGGAAAGAAAGCTGTCCCTGTTCTTTACCTGGGAAACTATAAGCTGACAGCCAAGGATTACAGCTTTGATAAGGACGCGAAGTTTACGTCAAACGGCAGTATGGTAGTTACCGGAAAAGGAAACTTCAAGGGCAGCCGTGTTATTGATGTAACGGTGGGTAAGCCGCTGAAGTTCAAGGTTAGCTATTTCAAGGCGGCTGACCGCACCTATAATGGCTTCGATCAGAAGCTGACTGCCAAGGAGCTGACGGTTGTTGATGCTACGACTTTGGCCGTACTGAAGGAAGGCACGGATTATATCCTGTCTTATCAGGAAGATATTTGCTCGGCCGGAACCAAAAAGGTGTCGATCATCGGTATCGGCAAGTACAACACGGTCATATCGAAGAGCTTTAAGATCAATCCGTTGAAAGCAACAGGCGTGAGCGTGAATATGCCTTTGAGCGAGGTTTATCATCCCGGAACGATCACAACGGATATAACGACGATCCATAAAACAACCTATCTGATCCCGAATGTGGATTATACCGTGAAGTACAATAAGAACACAAAGATCGGAAAAGCGGAGGTGAGGGTCACCTTTGCCGGAAATTACAAGGGAACGCAGACGATAATCAAAACCTTCGATATCGTGAAAGCCTCCATCAGTGCCGATAATGTGAATATCTATTGTCCGGATATGGCCTGGGTAAAGGATGCCAAGTATATCTCTGAACCGAATGTTACAATGGACGGAAGGGAGATTTCCAAGAGTGACTATACCGTAACCTATACTCTGAGCGGGAATGATATCAGTAAAAAGAAGATCACGAAGGCTGACCTGGGTAAGGATAATGTGGCTGTGGTCACCGTGACGGTAGAGGGTAAGGGCAACATGAAAGGAAAGGCAACCACTACCTACCGCGTGGTCTATTCCCCGAAGGAAAACGATCTTTCAAAAGCAAAACTTACGATCAGGGATCAAAACGGCAAGAAGGTAAGCAGCCTTCCGTACACGGGAACCGAGGTCGAGTTTAAGGGAGATTACCGGCTGGAGGTGGTCCTGAGCGGAGTAACCCTGAAAGAGGGCGTGGATTACAAGATCGAATACGTCAATAATATAAATAAGGGTACGGCAGTCGCGATCGTGACCGGCCTGGGTGAGACCAGTACTGAGAAGACGAAGTATTACGGCAGCAAGAGCATAAAATTCAGTATCAAGAAAGGAACAATATCCTGGCATTAGGCCACGGAAATTGCGAAACAACACCCCGGGGACCGTCTCCCCGGGGTATTTTCTTTTTGAGGCAAAAACAGACCTGAAAAAAGAGTTACATGATATAATGTTATGAAACTCTTTGAGAAAGTTATCGGTGAATATTTTTGAATACCTTTGCCAGTTTTTCCAGCAGTTCATCCCTGCTTATGTTTTTCAGCAGGTAATCTGCAGGACACATGGAGATTATCCTCATGATGCTTTCACGGTCGTTTTTGCCGGTAAGTACCACAACGGGTATGGGTCTTGTGGCCTCATTATCATAGAGCTTTTCCATTATCTGGGGACCGGGCATTACCGGCAGCTCGTAATCGAGCAGTATCACATCAGCCCAATTATCCTTAAGCCAGGTGAAAGCCTGCTCACCGCTTATGGTCATGGTAACGGCGTAATCATCCTTGAGCCATTCCCGTATCGTTTTCATGTATTGAGGATCATCATCTATTATAAGAACACGTTTTTTCAGCTTTTCAGGCATTATCCGTCACCCCCATTCTGTAGAAATATTACATATGTATTATACCAGATTTTACCGGCTATTTCTATCGGCACAATGAAGATTTTTTTTGATTTATATTGACATGGGCATAAGAGCGAGGTATTATACATATCGACATATGAATAAATGTTCATATGTAACAGCATAAAAATGATACGGAGGGAAGAGAAAATGAAGAAATCTTACAAGATCGAAGTTGACTGCGCGAACTGTGCAAACAAGATGGAAGAAGCAGCTAAGAAGACCGCAGGCGTAAAGGACTGCGTGGTGAACTTCATGGCGCTTAAGATGAATGTGGAGTTTGAGGAAGGTGCTGACCCCAAGGCAGTTATGCAGGATGTACTTAAGAATTGCAAGAAGGTAGAAGACGACTGCGAGATATATCTGTAGAATAATGTAACTGTAATATAGCAAATACGGAAAGAGTCTGTACATGAATAAAAAACAAAAGAAAATGCTTATACGCATAATAATAGCAGCGGTCCTGATGGTGATATTACATTTCGCCTATGAGTTTCTTGGGGCAGATGCGCTCGATGAAAACGGGAACGTTGTAAAAGCGGCGCCGGTCAGGGAGCCTGTTTGGTTTTTCCTGTATATGATACCCTACCTTGTTGTAGGTTATGATATTTTAAAGAAAGCATTTAAAGGGATATTAAACCGCCAGATATTTGATGAGAACTTCCTTATGGCTGTGGCTACCATAGGAGCCATAGCAGTAGCGCTGGTGGAGAAGAACGGTGATTATATCGAGGCAATAGCCGTAATGCTTTTCTACCAGACAGGAGAGCTCTTCCAGAGTTATGCGGTGGGCAAGAGCCGGAAGAATATCAGCGCCCTTATGGATATCCGCCCGGATTATGCAAATATAGAAAAGGACGGAGCGCTTGAAAAGGTGGATCCGGATGAGGTGGAAACGGGCAGCATTATAGTAGTCCAGCCGGGAGAGAAAGTCCCTATCGACGGTATTGTTACCGAAGGACGCACCACTCTTAACACAAGTGCACTTACCGGTGAGAGCATCCCCCGCGAGACTGCAGAAGGCGACGAAGTTATCAGTGGTTGCATCAATATGACCGGCGTAATAAAAGTAAAGACTACCAAAGAATTCGGTGAATCGACTGTTTCAAAGATACTGGATCTGGTGGAGAATTCCGCATCCAGGAAATCAAAGTCAGAGGATTTTATATCAAAGTTTGCAAGATATTATACGCCTGCGGTATGTGCCGGAGCACTTGCGCTTGCGTTGCTTCCTCCCCTGGTGCTTATGATCATGGGAAAAGACGCAGCCTTCGGAAACTGGATCTACCGTGCTCTTACTTTTCTGGTAATCAGCTGCCCCTGTGCGCTGGTTATAAGCATACCTCTTACTTTCTTTGCGGGTATAGGCGGTGCAGGAAACGCAGGTATACTGGTTAAAGGATCAAATTATCTCGAGTCTCTCTCCAAAACTCGCATCGTGGCTTTTGATAAGACGGGAACCATGACAAAAGGCGTGTTTGAAGTAAACGGTATACATCATTCAAGTATAGAAAATGAAAAACTGCTTGAGTATGCTGCGCATGCGGAATGTTTCTCCACGCATCCCATAGCAAGGAGCATTATAAAGACCTATCAGGAAGGGCTGGTATGGAAGACCAATGAAGAGACAGGAGAAGCTGTACCTGTTCCCTGCGAAAAGAAAAAGATGGGCAGGGGAGATCACAGGATACTGCGTGAGCGTGTTACCAGCGTTGAAGAGATAGGCGGTAACGGAATAGTAGCTGTGGTTGACGGCAGGGATATCGTCATAGGCAACAGCAAGCTTATGAAAAGCCGTAACATAGAATTTAAAGAATGTCATTATGTGGGCACGGTAGTACATGTTGCTGTTGACGGTGAGTATGCCGGTCACATACTTATATCTGATGTTATCAAACCCACAGCAAAAGAAGCTGTGGCCGGATTAAAGAAAGCAGGCGTACGCCGCACGGTAATGCTCACAGGAGATTCAAAACAGGTAGCGGAAAGCGTTGCTGCGGATCTGTCGATAGATGAAGTGAGATCGGAACTTCTTCCTGCTGATAAAGTTGATGCTGTGGAAGAACTCCTTAAAGATAAGAGAGATAAAGAAATACTTGCGTTTGTAGGTGATGGCATAAATGATGCACCTGTGCTTTCACGCGCGGATATAGGCGTAGCAATGGGAGCGTTGGGAAGTGATGCAGCCATAGAAGCAGCTGATATAGTTCTTATGGATGATGATCCTGCCAAGATAGCAAAGGCTATAAGAATAGCCAGAAAGTGCATGCGCATAGTATATGAGAATATATATTTTGCCATAGGCATTAAACTGCTGTGCCTGCTCCTGGGAGCACTTGGTTTTGCCAATATGTGGATGGCTATCTTTGCCGACGTGGGCGTAATGGTACTGGCAGTCATCAACGCCATCAGAGCGTTATTTGTAAAGAGTGTCTGATATAGTGTCATCCTGAGCGCAGGGCAGTGTCATCCTGAGCGCAGCGAAGGATCTTTATAGAGGTAGATTTATATGAAGGAAAAAAATAATAACATCCCCGAACCCCAAAAGCTTTATGATCTTGCAGAACTGTTCAAGATCTTCGGCGACGAGAGCCGTTTAAAGATATTGTTTATTCTGGGAGAAGGCGAACTATGTGTTGATAAGATCTCTGAAGATCTTAACATGAGCCAGTCTGCGGTGTCCCACCAGCTCCGAATTTTAAAGGGCTGCCGCCTTGTAAAGGGACGCCGTGACGGCAAGCGCATTTATTATTCGCTTGCCGACGACCACGTCCATTCCATTATCGCGCAGGGCAGGGAACATGTAGAGGAGGAATGATCTCCGGTAATGATCATTCTCTGTCAGGCTTTGACCTGCCCTTTACGGTATCTTCCGAAGAATATACCGTCATCTACATACTTATCCGTTTCCGACACCCACATAGGGAACTGCCCGGTTGCTACAGCCGTCTGGCCGTTAAGCATTCCGGTATGGAAGGACAGATGACGGTATTGCCGCAGTACCAGTTCCATACGGGTATAGATACATTTTTCGGGTTTCTCATAAAGCATCTCATCGGTCAGACTGTCAAGGTAAGCGAGAGTTTTTTCTTTGATCTGTTCAAGATAATCAAGCAGCTGTTCATCTGATAAAACCACATCAGTCGGATTATCCGGATTATCCATCCCTTCCTGATGAAAAGCGGGTTCTTCATATACAAACGGGTTGATGAACCATTTGTCGGCAGAGTGAAGGGCGTGATATGCCCATCTCCAGCAGGGGGCTCCGCAGCAGATGGCGTCCCTGTCATAGGTTTGTATTGATGTTTTGATGTTCAGGAAATTAGGTAATACAGTGTCTTTTATAACAGCTACGAGTTTGTTCATTTTATTTACCTCCTTTGTGAAGTGTTGCATTTGTCGTTTGCTATGTGTATAATAACGCATAAAGAAGCATCAGTAAAATTGAAATATATGAATATAATGTTCATAAATATTGATATCTTATTTTGCCAAGGGGATGAACAATGACTATCGTACAGCTTGAAACTTTCTTAAAGATTGCGGAAACAGGCAGCTTTACATCTGCAGCTAATATGCTTGGTTATGCACAGTCCACGGTAACAATGCAGATAAAGCAATTGGAAGAGGAACTGGAATCTGTCCTTTTTGACAGGCTGGGTAAAACAGTTGTACTTACTCCGGCGGGAGAACGCCTTACCGGGTATGCGGAAAAACTTCTTCAGCTGGAGAGAGATATACATATTGAGGTGCCGGATAGCGGAGAACCTTCAGGTATATTGAAGCTTGGAGTATCCGAGTCACTTTGCTATAATCGCCTGCCGCAGATACTTATGAAATATAAAAAGAAATATCCTGATGTTGAGATACATCTTCAGTTCATTATGCATGATACCTTTCCGGAAATGTTAAAAAAAGGCGAGCTGGATCTGGTATATACCATCAATCCGTATATTGAGGATGCAAATTTGATACAGCTGTATAAGCGGAAAGAAACGCTGGGTTTTTATTCACATCCTCATCACCCGATTACAGTCAATAAGAAGATCAAAGAAACGGATCTGGCGGGAGAAGATCTGCTGCTCACTTCCCATAACTGTAGTTTCAGGCATATGCTGCTTACGGATCTGGAGCAGAAAGGTGTCGATGCAAATATAGTTCTGGAAACAAGCAGCAAAGAAATACTTAAGCAGTTTGCGGCAAAGGGACTGGGTATCGCATTCATACCGGATATGGTTGCCGAAGAGGAAGTTAAAAAGAAAAAGCTGATCAGGCTCAACTGGGCCGGTGAGGCGTTCCCGATATTCTCCCAGGTGTTTATACATAAGGATAAGCATGCGAACAAAGCCATCACGGAATTTGTGACCATGATAGATTGAAAACAGCCATTAATTTATGTTAG
Organism: uncultured Lachnospiraceae bacterium; assembly: GCA_947169935.1. Classification (GTDB taxonomy): domain Bacteria; phylum Bacillota; class Clostridia; order Lachnospirales; family Lachnospiraceae; genus NK4A136. Next base: position 13,270 of record CAMVRS010000065.1, on the reverse strand, counting down.
AATCTTTTGCGTGAGGACAGTCCTCACATGAACGAATGTGATTAAGGAGGATGTTGAAATGATCAGAAAAAAGGAAGACTGCAAGATCGAATACCGTGAGAAGATGAGAGACGGAAACGGAACCGTTGAGCTTACGAGTTTTATAGCATCGGCGGATGAGCTGAATAATAAAGGACGTCTTTTTTCGAAGATCACTTTAAAGAGCGGCTGCAGCATAGGCTTTCATGTACATGAGAAAGACAGCGAGCTGTTTTATATATTGAGTGGTACTGCCGAATATAACGATAACGGAGAGATCAAAACAGTTACTGCTGGTGATGTCACCATCTGCCCTGCAGGAACAGGACACGGGATTGCCAATAACAGCGATGAAACTGTGGAGCTGGTGGCTGTTATAGTTTACGCAGATTAGGAGAACATAAATGAAGTTTTATATGCCGGTCAGGGTGTTTGATGAGAAGGATTGCGTAAAGGCTCACGCAAAGGATATTGCAGCATTTGGTAAAAAGGCGCTTATCGTTACGGGAAGGAAGTCAGCCTTTGAAAACGGTTCCTTTGATGATGTGACGCAGACGCTTAAAGATACAGATACCGAATATCTGGTCTTTTCGGCGGTGGAAGAGAATCCTTCTGTTGAGACTGTTTTTGCAGCAAAGGAAAGATATGAAAATGAAGGGATAGACTTTGTGATAGGCATAGGAGGAGGATCTCCTATGGATGCTGCCAAGGCTATAGCTTTGGTACTTAAGCATCCCGAAACTGATCCGGAATATCTGTATGACAATACAAAGGATCCTTCCGCCCTTCCCGTTGTCTGCGTACCCACAACCTGCGGCACCGGATCTGAGGTTACGGGCGTATCGGTCCTTACAAGACATGATAAGAAAACAAAGATATCGATGGTGCATAAGGTGTTTCCCAAACTGGCACTTATCGATGGTAAATACTTAACGGGAGCGTCGCATACCCTTATAGTAAACAGTGCGGTGGATGCACTTTCGCATTTATATGAAAGCGTTATCAACGCAAAAGTTGATGATTATGTGAGGATGAGCGCCGCAGCAGGTCTTAAGCTGTGGGCTATGATAAAGCCCGTACTGCTTGGCGAAAGAGATATGACGGAAGAAGACAGATCCATACTCATGAGAGCTTCTGCATTGGCGGGAATGTCTATTGCAGGCAGCGGAACATCTCTTCCCCACGCGCTCAGTTATGTTCTTACTTACGACCTGTCGCTTGCGCATGGCAGGGCAGTGGGATATTTCCTGCCTGCTTTTATGGCTGCAGCACCTGCAGAGCAAGGTAATGAACTGCTCCGTTATTCGGGTTTTGAAGATGCGGATGATCTGGCGGCATTTATAGATAAGGTGTTTGGAAAGCAGGATATACCCGAAGCTGAGCTAGACAGAACTTATGACGTGGTCAGGAACAATGCTGCAAAAATGAAGTCGGCGTCGTTTGAAGTTGACGAAAAGCTTTTAAAGGATATCGTATATGATACTTATAATCGAAGATGACCAGATGATAAATAAGCTGCTCTGTAAAGTCCTTAATGACAGCGGATATGAAACAGACAGTGCATATGACGGGGAAGATGGCTTGAAGAAGGCGCTTGATAATGATCCCGAACTGATAATACTGGATCTGATGCTGCCAAAGAAAAGCGGGGAAGTAATACTCTCTGCCATAAGACAGGTAAAGAATACGCCGGCCATAGTTCTTTCTGCAAAGACAGATGTAATGGACAGGATCGAGCTCTTAAGGATAGGAGCGGATGATTATATCTGCAAACCTTTTGATGTAGATGAGGTGATACTCCGCATAGCCGCGCTGCTAAGAAGAACGGGAAGTCCCAAGAAAGAAGAGACTGTCGGATATAAGAAGCTGAAGCTGGATACGGAAGCCAAACGTGTCTTTATCGATGGCCGGGAAATAAGCTGTACACAGATGGAATATAAGATACTTGAAATGATGACAGCCAATCCCAATAAGGTATTCTCGAAGCGCAATCTTTTCGAAAGCATCACCGGCGAAGAATACATGAGCGAAGATAATACCATGAACGTTCATATGAGCAATCTAAGGAAAAAAATAGCAGCAGTAACCGATGAGCCATATATAGACACGGTTTACGGCATGGGATACCGCCTTTCGAAATGAAGGCGGTTTTTGTCTGAACAGGCAGTTTTAGAATCTTTAGTTTTTCTTTAGGATTGGTGAATCATTTTCTTAATATCATTTTTTATACTCACGCTATCAGAACGAAAGGAGAGTCGAAATGAGCGACATAATACTTGAAACAAGAAATCTTACAAAGAAGTATAAGAATGTGTGTGCGCTTGATAACGTGAGCATAAGCTTAAAGAAAAACCATATCTACGGCTTCATAGGTGAAAACGGCGCAGGCAAGAGTACCTTCATGAAGATAGTCAGCGGACTTATCTTTCCCACCTCCGGTGATTATTCGCTTATGGGCGAAAGTGATCCGAAGGCTATCGAAAGAAAACGCAGGAATGTAGGGACCATAATCGAGGAACCGGCTCTTTATCCCAAGTATTCGGTATGGCGTAATGTAGAGATCCAGAGAGTGATCGTAGGCAATCCCGATAAGTCAGTTACGGATAAAGTGATAGAGATGGTAGGCCTGACAGAGGCTAAGGATAAGAAGGCAAAAACACTTTCAATGGGAATGAAGCAAAGGCTTGGTATCGCGATAGCAATGGTGGGAAATCCCCGGCTGCTCATTTTAGACGAGCCTATCAACGGACTGGATCCCAAGAATATAGTTGCACTAAGGGAGATGCTTAAAAAGATCAATGAGGAGAATGAGTGCACGATATTCGTATCAAGCCACATACTGAGTGAACTGTATCTTCTGGCAAGTGATTTTATCTTTATACACAGAGGAAGGATCATTGAGACCACGACTCACGAAGAACTTGAAGAAAAATGCAGCCAGTACATTATCGTAAGGAATGATAACATACCGGAGACTGTGACGATCCTTGAAAAACACTTCGCAGATGTAAACTATAAAGTAACTGCCGATGATACCATAAAGATATACGGCAAGCCCGGAATGAAAGCTGAGCTGTCAAAATATCTGATGGAAGCAGGAATAGTTATATCGGAGCTCTCAGAGAAAGAGCAGTCACTGGAAGAATACTTTATGACACTTACGGGAGGTGCGGCAAATGTATAATCAGTTAAAGATAGAAAACTATAAATTGTGGAGATTTACTCCGTTATATGCGTGTACTCTGTTTTACATATTTACGGCTGTCATTATGATATTACGCGGGGGCATGACGCCTTTGGCAGCTTCGTACTATCACTGCATGTACGATGGTTTTAAGGAAGGGGTTCAGGATTGCTCTTTCGCATTCATGTGGGGAATGCTTATTGCCTGGTATGTGGGCATCGATTTCGCAAACAGGACGATCCACAGATCCATAGTTACCGGAAGCAGCAGGGCGGCCATAGTAGTATCAAGACTGATCATAACAAGCGTGATGACAATACTGTTTCATATCGTGACTTTTATCGGAGAGACCGTAATGTATGGATTCCAGTATGGTGTATCCTTTGATGGTTTCAATGCAGGAGACATTCCGTGGATCCTGGTAGTATTTCTCCAGCTGATCGCCTTTAATGCATTCTTTGTACTGATCACATACATATGCGGAAATGTGTATTCGGCACTTGTGACATCAGTTCTGATCGCGACTATCGGAGGTAACGTACTCAGGAATTTCCTGAACGGAAATTTCATCTATGAGCACTCCTTCTTCTGCCTGGCAAAGAGCGGTGCAGCTGCGGATTTGATTCCCTGCGCAATATGTGCGATAATAGCTATTCCGGCACTGACCATAGCATCAATAATGATATTTAAGAGAAAAGACGTAGAATGATAATGACAGCAGGAAGGAGGAATTGCATATGCCTTTTATCATAGCAGTATCAGTAATGGCGGCGCTGTCTCTCTTCCTGCTGATCAGGCTGATAGCAGTAAAAAAAGAACTGCGCCGCGTCACTAAGCTGATGTCGGAGAATAAGGAAAACGCAAATATAAATGTGGATTTTGTTGACGGTGACCTTCAGGATATGATCGTGGAGGTCAACCGTCTTTATGCTGAGATAGGCCGTATACGTTTTGAGGGAAAGGAAGAAGAGAAGACCATAAGGGAATCCATCTCGATGATATCCCATGACATGAGAACTCCGCTCACATCTATCATCGGATATCTGCAGATCGCCGAACGTTCGGAAGATAAAGAAGAAGTATTGCAGAATGTGGAGATAGCCCTTGAGAGAGCAAAGTATCTTAACAGGCTCATTAATGATTTCTTTGAGATATCCCTGATAGAATCTGGCAATGTGTCCATTAAAGAGGAAAAGATCAATTTAAGTGAGATCATCTGTGAAGAGATACTGACAGAGAGTCCGGAGATAGACAGAAAAGGGATAGAGCCGGTATTTGAACAGGCAGATTCGGATATATTTGTAACGGCCGACAGAAAGATGCTTGGCAGGATCGTGCAGAATCTTACGTCCAATGCAGTGAAGTATTCCACCGGAAAACTGGAATTTAAGATAGAGAAAAGTGATGATAAAACGCTGCTTTATATGATCAGCAGTACCGATAATAAGATAGATACGCAGCGTGTTTTTGACAGATTTTATAAAGAAGATTCGTCGAGAACCGGCGGCGGCGCCGGACTGGGCCTGTATATCTGTAAGCGTTTTGCGGAGCAGATGGGCGGAGATATCACAGCATCACAGGACGGTGAAGTATTTGAGATATGTCTTACATTGAAGAAACCTTGACATATGTGATAAAATACCGGTTATTGATAAAAGAAACAGGAGTTTTACTATGAAATGTGTAAGTTGCGGTGGCGAGATAGGGCTTACCGATAAGATCTGTCCGCATTGTGGCAGGACCATTACGGAAACGGCCGGACATCAGAGAGATCTAAAAAAATACAAGGATAAAAATGAAGCGGCAAAGCGCGAAACAACAAAGGCCATAAAAGGTAATCTGCCGATCGTCATCAGTGCGGTGGTGATGGTGGTGCTTTTGATTGCCATCGGTATTGCATTTTATGTGGAAGAAAATGCTTATAGTTTCCGCTCAGATGCTAAACGGAAAGAATCGGTTAAAAAGTATGATGAATATTCTGCAGAGATAGAGAAATATCTTAAGGCCGGGGATTATACCGGCTTTGTGGCATTTAAAGAATACCATAATATCGCGGAATGGGAAGCTCCCTATGATGATCTGAAGCTGCTGTGGGAGATGGCAAAGTATTATAACGGCCTTGTTTCTAAAGTTGAGGAGGCGGTAATGTTCGGACCCGAAGCCAGAAGGTACAGGCCGGAGGAAGATGTCGATAACTGTCAGGGAGCGATATACAGGTTTTATCATGAATATGAATATAAGCAATCGGATATCGAAGCGGATCCGTATAGTATTTATATCCATGATATGAAAGAGAAAGCAGATATTATACTTAAGGTTTATCTGGGCATGGATGATGAGGCCAGGGAAGCTTATCTGGCATCCTCTGAGATAGAACAGGAGGCGTATCTGGAGGAGGTGCTGATAAATGAATAAGAAAACTGTTTTTGTGATATCGTTAGCTGTGAATATTATCCTGGCATTCGTATTGATGTTTGCGGTGAGTGGTGCTATTGATGAGCTTCAGTTTAATTTTGTAGAAGAAGATACCATCGGGCCGGACAGTCTTCGTATGTATCTGGATATGGAAAACTACGGTGTTGCGGCAACACTTTCCCACCCGATAAGAGGCGGTGCAGAGATCGAAGAGGAATATATGGATTACTACATGCTTGGAGAGTACGCCGATCTGCTGTTTTTGAAAGAGATCTTTGCCGAGGCCGGAAATACAGATATGCTGACAGACTGTGAGAAACGCCTGGAAGAGATACGTTCGGCGATGCCGGATTACGGAAGCCTGTTTGATAAGATAGACATCAGCGCAAAGAATGCGCTCCCGGAGTGAGAAGATTATGAAAAAGATGATAAAATGTGAAACCTGTGGGGCAGAATTTGATGCATCGTCAGTACGCTGCCCTTATTGCGGGACGGGTTACGCTCCTGCTGAAGAAGATGAATACATGGACAAGCTGGAGGAAGTCCGTCAGGATCTGCACCGGCAGATAGATAATGGTAACAAGCAGATAAAAAAAGGCATGGGCGGTACCGTACGCGTAATAATTCTGGCGGTTATAGTGATATTGCTGCTTGTGCTCGGAGGCTTATGGCTTTCGGGCAGGACAGAACGCAGCCGCAGCGACCGGAAAAAAGAGGAATTCCTGCAGAACCAGGGAATAACCACGCAGCAGGAGGAAACGATCGATGATATGTAAAAAATGCCGGCACGAGATGGGGCCTGAAGAATTAAAATGCCCCAACTGCGGAGCCGATAATCCTTTTGCGCTTAAGCATGAGCAGAATATGCAGGGATTTAAAAAGAAGTATGCAGCCACCGAAAAAGAGGTTAAAGGTTTTGGTAAAGCAGTGGAGGGGCTGGGTAAAAAAGCAGCGATCCTGATAGTGCTTTTGATAGGAATTGTTATTATGCTTGTGATAGAGTCGCTTAACTATGCCGATCCTGATGAGGAGGAAGCGGTAAGAAGGGATGCTCAGAAGAATGCTGCTGCATATGCGCAGGAGGCTGACGCATTTCTTGAGCGGGGAGAGTATATGGAATATGTCAGTTATTTATATGCGCATGAGCTGATGAATTTTCCACCGGAAAAAGAGTTTGGTAAATTCCGCAGGGTGCAGTATGTTGCAAAAGAATATTATGAGTGTATCCGGAATATGGAGGAAATGATACTGCGGTCGGATGATCCGGATTATTTTGACAGTCTGGATACGGATATAGAGATCTTCTGTATGTATCTGGACGGCTTTTATGAAACCTTTGAAGTGCAGAAGACTTCGGAGAAGGATGAGGTATATCTGACATATATCCTGGATATGGATACGGAACTAAGGGCTGCGATGCGTACTTATTTTTCGATGGATGAGGCAGGGGTGCAGGATTTTATTGACTTGAGCCGTGCGAAAAAAGCTGTAAAGCTGCAGGAGGTATTAAGACATGAATAAAATACTGAAAGTTATCCTGAATATAATGATAGTTATTGCATCGCTGGTATTCTTTGTTTGTTTTGTGCTGATGATACAGTCTTTTAAATATAAAAACCGGGAAGTGGAAGATCCGGCAGAGACTTATGCGGGAGTATTTGAGTATAAGCTCAGGCACAGGGCATACGGCGAGATTATCGGAGATTATTATTCGAGAAGGATGGACAGTTTCGGACCTGTTGCCGGCTATGAAGATCTATACAAAGTGGGAGCATATGCGCACGCCGCATTTATGGCCAGGGTATATTCGGAAAAAGGTAATCAGTATGGAATTGACCGCTGCAACAGCAGCATGAAGGATATTCGATCTGAGCTTGGAGATCTTGCACATAATGCAAATGAGATAGATGAGATGATCAAAAATGCTCCGTGAAGTCTGACATATGAGTATTGAAGGAAATACTGATGAATAATACATATAAGATAATGATAGTTGAAGATGATGTCTCTATAAGCGACCTCCTTAAGGAGGTTCTTGAGGCGGAAGGCTATGCAGTCTCACGCGCCTATTCGGGCACTGAAGCGTTAATGCTTCTGGAAAAGGAACAACCGGATCTGGTGCTCCTGGATCTTATGCTTCCGGGACTGCCGGGGGAGGAACTGCTTCCGAAGCTTAAGGGCATAGTTACCATCATCATGAGTGCAAAGACCGATATCGATAATAAGGTGAAACTCTTATACGAAGGTGCAAGTGATTATATCACCAAGCCGTTTGTGATAGCTGAACTTTTAGCGCGGATCGCAGCACATCTGCGTCTGTCCGAAAACCGGGGTAAAGCCTTATCGGAAGATACTGACGAGCTGATAAAAGCAGGAACCATAAGCCTCAATATGGAGCTGCTTACCGCGTATGCAGGAGGGAAGGAGATATCCCTTACCCGCACAGAGGCAGCAATACTTAAGATTCTTATGCTTAATCCGGACCGCCCTGTAGGCCGAAGTACCATATTAGAGCGTATCAGTGTAAATACACCGGACTGTACAGAGCGTTCTCTTAAGCAGCATATAAGCAATATCCGTAAAAAACTCCAGAATGCCGATGGTACGGACCATATCGAGGCTGTATACGGGATAGGTTTTAAGTTTTCCTGATAGATCGCATTATTTTGAACCGGATGAAGAGGAAGAGTAAATAATTTGCATATTTTATTATAGATCCGTTAAAGAGCTGCAGAAATGTAGCTCTTTTATATAAATCTTGACGATATTTTGACGATTCTTTGGTCGGTTCCTTGACCGGTACGGTTTAATATAGAGATGTAAAGAAAAAGATTCTTCGGGCTTCACCCTCGGAATGATACAATATAATGTCATCCTGAGGAGTGAAGCGACGAAGAATCTTACATACGGAGGATATGAAAAATGGAAATTGTATTCAAAAGCGAAAATCTCTGCAAAAGATATGGCGGATTTACCGCTCTTAATGACCTTAATATGGAGATACCCAAAGGAGCCATATACGGTTTTGTAGGAAAAAACGGAGCAGGAAAGACTACACTTATCCGCTGCCTGTGCGGCCTGCAGAAACCCACGGCCGGATCCTACGAGCTTATGGGTATATCCTGGGAGGATAAGAATATCATAAAGTCGAGGCAGAAAATGGGCGCAGTAGTTGAAGCGCCTGCGATCTATAAGGACATGACGGCAAAGGATAATCTGATCCAGCAGTGCCTGCTTCTGGGACTTCCGGATTTTAAGTGTGTAGATGAACTGCTTAAGCTGGTGGGACTTTCTGATACCGGAAGAAAAAAAGCCGGGAAGTTTTCATTGGGTATGCGCCAGCGCCTTGGAATAGCCATAGCGCTCTGCGGCGATCCGGATTTTATCATCCTGGATGAGCCTACAAACGGACTTGACCCCCAGGGCATTATCGAGATAAGGGAACTGATCATCAAGCTTAACCGTGAACGTGGTATAACCTTTCTGATCTCCAGCCATATACTTGACGAGCTTGCGCGTATGGCAACACATTACGGTTTTATCGATAAAGGCCATATAGTACGCCAGATGAGCAGTGAGGAGCTGCAGAAGGAATGCTGCAAGTCTGTGAGAATGAAAGTTAACGATACCGGGATACTTGCAAAAGTTCTGGAGGAGAAAAAGATAGAGTACAAAATATTGGACAGAAATATTGCGGATGTATATGCTGAACTTGTCTTTTCGGAGATCGCCAAAGAATGTGATAAGGCCGGGTGCACTATCATCAATATGGAAGAGCATGACGAGAGCCTGGAAGCGTTTTACCTGTCATTACTGGGAGGAAACGAAAATGTTTAAGGTACTTTATGCAGATACAAGAAAGCTCTTTTTTCATAAAGGACTGCGTGAATGCCTGGTTGCTGTTTTACTTTATTTATTGGCCTATGTTGCAGTGATAAAGCTGGTCCTGTTTTTTGTGGACGGCGAATTCTATGCGGATGATGTGTATACCGCATATGCCGGATTGGCTGTGTTATTGATAAGCGGATGTACGCTGGTCTCTACAGTCAGTGATTATGATGACGGGTGTATACGAAATAAGCTTATTTCCGGCGCAGGAAGACCGGCAGTATTTTTATCGGCACTGATAACCGGAGGAACACAGGCAGTACTGCTTAGTATGGCTGCGTTTATTGAATCACTTATACTGGCCGGAATCTTTACCAAAGGCGGCCTGATGACCATGACGGTAGAGGAACTTGCAGATTACTGGCTTATCAATACAATGGCGTGTGTAGCGATAGCGGTGTTTTCGACCATGCTGATCATGATCCTGGGTGGGAAAAAGGTATCCTATATTGTTGGTATCGCACTTGCCGTAGGTTTCAATATTTTCAATATGGAAGTGAACGATAAACTCTATCCGACGCAGGGCAGTTGCACGTTAAGCGGATTTAAGCTTACGCTGTATAACTTTTATGACCGGTTTGTACCCTATTCTTATCTGAGTATGCGTCCGCATCACAGTACGCTGACATATCTGACAGGTGCAGCCGGAATGATAGTGGTTTCAGTGATCATAGGAATGATCATATTTAACAATAAGGAAATTCAATAAAGATTCTTCGAGCTAACGCCCTCAGAATGACACGCTATAATGTCATCCTGAGCGAAGCGAAGGATCTTAATAGGAGGAGAAAATGATCAAATTATATAAAGCATACATGACCAGATTTTTAAAAAGCATTTATTTCATAGGCGGCTGCATTATCGCATTGGCAGTAACCTATGCGGTTACCGGTAATACCCTGGCTGTCCCGTTTCTTGTTGAAAGTGATATAGCGACGCGCATGTTTTTTGTAACAGCGGCTATGGTGGCATATTTTACAGTCTTCATTCCGGTGTTTACCGGAGCCGAATACAGTGACGGGACCATCAGGAACAAGATAGTTGCAGGTTTTTCTCAGAGGCAGATCTTCTTCAGTCTTTATCTTGCATACGCAAGCCTGGCGCTGATCATGTGGGTATGTTATCTCATCGGCGGTATTGCAGCAGGTGCGAATCCTTTTGGCGGATATGCAGCGGGAAACATCGCGATGCTTTTTGCAGTCATGGCATATATAGCATTTATGCAGACAATGGCTTTCCGCCTGACAAAAATGGCGGCAGTGGTGATAGCGGCAGGATTTACATTCATGACCTGCTTTAATATGGTGCTGTTCGGAAATGCCATTCTTATGGTGCTGTATGACAGCGAACTCTATACTGCAGGATACATTGCTTCATTGGTCTATAACATAAATGCGTTGGGACAATGGTTTTCAAATACGGGTTTTTCTGATGATTATGCTAATCCCGGTACGCCGGTCCAGCTGCTGTTATCAGTCATTATAGCATTGCTTATGTTTGTTATCGGAACATCGGGGCTTAAGAAAAGGGACGTTATTTAGGAGAGGAAGAAAGATTATGACTGCGTTTAAAAAAGTATGGGCAGGTATGACTGCGTTGATCATCGCATACTTTGCTGTATTGCTGGTATTAAGATCGGGGATACTGTTCGGATCGGAAAAGAAGATAGACGGTATCGAAGAAGCGGGAGTAAGCTTTGATGAGTTCAGTATCCCTGCAGATGTACGTGTTGTCGGTATAGGTGAAGCTACTCATGGCAACAGGGAATTCCAGACGTTGAAGAAGCTGGTCCTTCAGAAACTTGTAAATGAGGGAAACGGAAGGTCTGTAGCTTTTGAGTTGTCTGCAGGCGAAGCAGCCATGCTGAATGATGCCATACATAATGAGGAAAGTGATATCATAGAGCTTCTTGGAAAACAGAGTTATCCGCTTTATGATACGGAAGAGATCGCAGATCTTCTGAACTGGATGCGGGAATACAATAAGAATGTATCTTATGAAGATTCCCTTATGTTCTACGGTGTGGATATGCAGGGCGGATATACTTCAATAGAATACATGAAGAGTTTGTGTGTAAGTGATCCCGATATCTTTACAAAGGAAGAGAAAACTAAGCTTTTATCGATAGATACAGATAACAGAGAAACATATAGTGCTGATAAAGATTTCTTTGTAAAGATGGGAAAAAGATTAAGTGCTGCTGAGGATGTATACAGCTGCCAGGTGGCAGCTCTTGCAGATGTTATTGTGCAGTATATCGAAGCCCCGGATTTTGAAACCGATCCGGCAGAGTATTCATCTTATCGTGACAGCTGCATGGCAGAGAATCTTAAGCGCTTTTCCGAAATGGAAGCTGGCAGGGGATATACACAGATCCTGATAACAGCACATAACGGTCATGTTATGAAAGGTTCATCGGCGGCATATGATGACGAAAACCTGCTGACCATGGGCGAAAATATAAACCGCCTGTTTGACGGAAGTTACTTCTGCATAGGCAGTGAGTTTTATAACACCTGTGTAAATATTCATACGGCAGGGACCTATGATGATGAGTATGAGAGGGCTGACCATAAATACTGCAGCGACGATCCTCTGGCATATCAGGCACAGTTTTTTGACGGCAGATGGTACTGCCTTGATTTTACAAAATTAAGCGACAAAAACAGTGAGGTATATAAGACGGTTCACAGCTTTATCTTTACCGGACTGGTAGGTGAGGGGTATAATGTGCTGAGCGATATTGCGAAAAGTTACAGGATCAGGATAGTGCCTGCCGACAGATATGATGCGGTCGTATACTATTATGAGGTAACCCCTATCGATCCTGTCCATTATTGATACAGCAAGGAGATTCTATATGAAATATATCCTTATCCTGAGTGTGGCAGTAAATATCTTTCTGCTTATGAAGCTTATAGCCATGCGCCTTTCGATCAGGGAGATCAGAACGGATTTTACGGAAAAAGGAAGCTTAAACAGTAATACACTGTTGAGAATATCAAGCAGGGATAAGGAAATAAGATCTCTGGCGGAAGTCATGAATGAAACGCTCGTCAGTCTGCGTGATGCTTTTCATAAATATGAGAGGGGCGATGCAGAGATCAAAGCTGCCATTACCAACATAGCCCATGATCTGCGTACGCCACTTACCGCTATCTGTGGATATCTGGAGCTGGGAGAGAAGCTTGATAAATCACCGGAGCTTGAACGTTATCTTTCTGTCATTGCAGAGCGTGCCGGACATATGAAGAAACTTACGGAGGAACTTTTTGAATATGCGCTGATAAGCGGCGGAGAGATCAGGGAAGAAGAGCAGGAACTCTGTATCAATACCGTTCTGGAAAACGCCATAATGGATTACTATCCCGCGCTTTCAAAGCGTGGGATCGAGCCCGCAGTGGAAATATGCGAAACAAAGATAAACCGAAGACTCTATCCTTCTTATGTTGAGCGTATAATTTCAAATCTTTTAAGCAACGCATTAAAATACAGTGACGGTGATCTGGAGATCACCCTTGAGGACGGCGGCAGACTCTGTGTGGCCAACTCTTCAGCCGAACTGTCTTCGGTGGATGTTAACCGCCTCTTCGACCGCTTTTTTACCGTGGAAAGTGCCAGAAACCAATCCACCGGCCTTGGCCTCTCCATAGTCAAACTTTTCGCCGAGCGCATGAACTGCCCGCTTAGTGCTGCTTACGAACAGGGAAGAGTAATAATTGAAATAAAGTTTTGAACGCACAACACAGCGCGTAAACGTTTCTC
>CAMVRS010000064.1 GCA_947169935.1 uncultured Lachnospiraceae bacterium | reverse complement strand
TCGATAACATGCCGTGCTACTCTTTTGCACTTGATCTTTTCGTCCATGTAAAGAAGGGCGTCGATCTTCCACATTGGAACCATATCAAAGAGATAAGCCTCTGTATGTTTGCTCTCCTCATCCCAATAGAGATCGATATTAAGAGCATATACCAGCAGGCGTATATTATCCTTTTTCAGCTCTTCATTCAGTTTTTTAATGAATGCATGGTTCTGTATATCGAAGATCCTCGATGTACACATTGCCACGATCTTCTGGCCGTTTTCCATATATCTGTATTTATACCTCTCCTGATTTTATATTATAGCATTAAATGTTCTGTGCTTTCAAGAAAAAAGTGTTGGCATCCCCCCCGGATTCAGGCAGCAAAAAAAAGATCCTTCGCTGCACTCAGGATGACAAAAAAAGGACCCGCGTTTTCACGCGGGCCCCTTGCCTGTATCTTATTTGAAAGGATTCTCTGAAGGATAAGGCAGTGATGCAGGCTGGTTGTAGTTGATATCCTCGTAAGGAACGCCTAAGTATTTGAATACTTCGAACAGAGCCTTACCGTGATGTCCGAATGCTACTGCACCGTGATGAGGATAGTTCTTCTCTACCAGTACGTGACGGTAGAAACGTCCCATCTCCTTGATAGCAAATACGCCGATACCACCGAAGGAACGGGTAGCAACGGGAAGGATCTCGCCTTCTGCCATGTATGCACGGATAAGTCCGTCAGAGGTGCTCTGCAGACGGAAGAAGGTGATGTCGCCGGGTGCGATATCGCCTTCGAGGGTTCCGTTGGTAACCTCGATGGGCAGTGCACGTGCCATGATCTTCTGATAACGCATCTCGCAGGAAGCCATCTTCTTGGAGCAGGTATTTCCGCAGTGGAAGCCCATGAAGGTATCAGTAAGCTTGTAGTCGTAATCGAATTTGCCCTTGATGCTCTCTTCATACATATCCTTGGGAACGGAGTTGTTGATGTCGAGCAGGGTAACGATATCATCGGATACGCAGGTACCGATGAACTCTGACAGACAGCCATAGATATCAACTTCGCAGCTTACGGGGATACCGCGGCCGGTCAGACGGCTGTTAACATAGCAGGGAACGAATCCGAACTGTGTCTGGAATGCGGGCCAGCACTTGCCTGCGATAGCAACATACTTGCGATAGCCCTTGTGCGCCTCGATCCAGTCAAGCAGGGTCAGCTCATACTGAGCAAGCTTGGGAAGAACTTCGCTCTTCTTGTTGCCTGCGCCCAGCTCTTTCTCCATATCTGCAACAACTTCAGGGATACGTGCATCGCCTGCATGCTTGTTGAAGCTTTCGAAAAGATCCAGCTCGGAATTCTCTTCGATCTCAACGCCCAGATTGTAAAGCTGCTTGATGGGAGCGTTGCAGGCCAGGAAGTTCATAGGTCTGGGACCAAAGCTTATTATCTTAAGATCAGCCAGAGCGATGAGGGTACGTGCGATAGGCAGGAAAGCATTAAGCTCATCAGCCAGATCGTCTGCATCGCCTACGGGATTCTCGGGGATATATGCCTTTACATTGCGCAGACGCAGATTGTAGCTTGCGTTCAGCAGACCGCAGTATGCATCGCCACGGCCGTCCATAAGGGAATCCTGAGTCTCCTCAGCAGCTGCTACGAACATCTTGGGTCCGTCAAAGTGCTTTGCAAGCAGGGTCTCGGAAATCTCGGGTCCGAAGTTTCCAAGGTATACGCACAGAGCGTTGCAGCCTGCCTTCTTGATATCCTCAAGAGCCTGAACCATGTGGATCTCGCTCTCAACGATACAGATAGGGCACTCATAGATATCGTCTGCATTGTACTTCTTCTGATAAGCGGCAACAAGTGCCTTTCTGCGGTCCACGGAAAGAGACTCCGGGAAGCAGTCGCGGCTTACCGCCACGATACCAAGTTTTACCTTAGGGGTGTTTTCCATTTGAAATACCTTCCTTTCATAAAAATGTGATCAAGATAGCTTATATTTTAAGACAAAGCCTCTTGAATGTAAACAGGCATTTTTATCATATATTGCCTGTTAAACTACTCATTTTTGCCGACTTGCTCTCCGGTTCAGTTCCTCCTGCATCTCGTTCAGAAAGTACTCCGGACCGCTATCCCTGTATGCGCTCATGTAGTCGTTCCAGTCATTCTCGAAGTCCGTGCTCATGACCAGTCTGGGCAGCCATTCATGTTTTACCTGGGTCATCTTGATCCAGGCTGCTCCCCCTTCCGTTGCACCGGTCATATTGTTTGAATAAGAATACATGGGAAACCATATAGAGTTCTCCTCCACTACCGAGCCTATCATGCCCGGATAGGATTTGACGCCGTATGCATCGAAACAGTCTTTAAGGGGCTGTGCAAGGCTGTCCCAGAATTCCGACGCCTGTTCCTCGGGGATATTGGCGTTTATCCCGTCGTCACTGGTCCCGCCGTATTGCGGCAGATACTTATACATGCACAGATGGGACGCCCGGTATGAGGGATCGGCGCAGCGCACGCGCATCTCTTCCGTCCTGTAAAAATGCCTGTCCGTGTCTATCGCATAATCCCTGCCGGCTATGCCCCAGAAACGCAGATTGTGTATATCCTGATCCAGCATGGAGTTTAAAAACTCAAAAGTCTTTCTTATGTCGGGATTGGTTACGGTAATACCTACTCCCGACGAACTGTTTAAGGTATCCCCGTAGGTATGCCAGCGCTGGACCATGCCCTTTTCGATGGTCAGGCCAAGGGGCACATAATTACAGCCCTGCTCATCCCTGCCGTTCTGTTTGAATATATCCGTTATCTCCGCAAAATTCCAGTACTGGTCGCACATTGCCAGCACATTGCCCTTTGAGAGCTTTGCGATATATTCTTCATAATTCTGGGTGGCAAATTCTTCGTCGATTATGCCCTTCCAGTATTCCTCATTAAGCTTCTGGAAATATTTTTTTGCCGTGACGGTGGTGTTGTAATCAACTATCTTCGGATCTGCAGGATCCGACTTATCCACGATCACAGTACCGTCATTGGGATACCCGTCCAGAAACTGGGGTGCATTCTCAAGGCAGTAGTATTTCCAGTCTTCGCAGAGACAGGTATAGGGAATAACCTTCATACCGTCGGGTGTTAAGGGGTTTGCCTCAACATAGCGCTCCAGCAGGTCAAAATACTCATCCAGAGTCTGTATCCTGGGATAGCCTGCCCACTCCAGCACCCTGGCCTGTATCCAGAACGCCTCGTCATTATGCATGGTGGAAGTCATTTCATTCTTGGTATTCTGGAAAACATTGCACCAGTATATGTGCCCGTCTTCCTGGCGAAAGCTGTTCCATTCTTCTTCGGTGTAGTAGTTCTTTAAGTTGGGATAATCATCCAGATAATCATCCCAGGGGACCAGAAGCCCCGCATTATAAAGCTGCACCATGGCGTCGCTGCCGTCGATAAGATCCGGATATGAACCGTCGGCTATGATCGCGCTGACAGCCTCATCCGCAGTCTGGCCGGTCGGCAGCCAGCTTTCCCTTACGATAACTCCGGTCTTTTGGGCAATGAGCTGCTGCACCTCATTTTCATCGTTTATTTCACTGCCGCTCATGGCTATGAACATCTTAAGCTCCAGGATGTCCTGATCCGGACCTCCGGTCTTCTGTGCAGACGTACAGCTCCCAAGCCCTGTAACGGCCGCCATAGCCGCAACAAGCATAAAGATCCTGCCAAGTATTCTTTTGAAGGTTCCGTTCCTTCCCCTCATTTACCCCTCACGGTGGTCACGTCTGTATTTCGAAGGCGTACAACCCATGCGCTCTATAAACTTCTGTACAAAATAATCGCTGTCCTTATATCCAACATCCTCTGCTATACGGATTATCTTAAGATCCGTGCGCGCCAGCATCCTGGCTGCTTCCTTTATACGGTAATCCGTAAGATAATCCTTAAAGGACTGGCCGTATTTCTTTTTGAAGATCTGCCCAAGATATGCGCTGTTAAGATAAAACTTCTGGCTCAGCTCACGCAGACTTATGTTCTCCGCATAGTGCGCTTTTATCTCACGCTCCACATCCTGCAGTATACCGCGGGCCGCACTCTTTCGCAGCTGGGATACATACTCCGCATATTCAAGGCAGAAACGGCACATGTATGCGCTGCCCTTTATGATGCTCTCTTCAAAAGAGCTCTCACCTATAAAACGCATTATCTCTTCGTGGTTAACTTCATCATCCTGCTCGGAAGCAATATGTATCAGCTGGAAGAGCAGATAACTGATGTTAAAGTTTATCTCTTCTTCCGTAAGGTTCTTTTCCTTGGTCTCACGATAGAAGGCATAAACGAATTTCTCTATCTTCTCATGATCGTTTTCTTCGATAGCCGCGGTAAGCCCGTCCAGATTATCCTTGCAGATGATAACGCTCTTGGCGGGATTACCGTTATCATAGGTGCCTATCAGGCGGGTGATCATGTTCCTGTCAAGATAAGCGTGCTCCATCCTGCTGCGACGCTCCTCATCCTCCTTACGCGCTTCCTCCAGGGAACGCACCTTGCGCACGATCTTTAAGAGCTCATCCGCGTCCACAGGCTTTAAGATATAATCCAGGCATCCTGCCCTTATGGCCTGCTGCGCATAGCTGAAGTCATCATAACCGCTCATTATGATAAAGTATGCCTCAGATATTCCCTGATCCTTAACTGTCTCCAGCAGCTCAAGTCCCGAGCATTCCGGCATGCGTATATCCGTGAGCACCAGATCCACAGGCTCCTTCTTTAAGAATTTCAGCGCCTCGTTTCCGTTCTGGACACTTCCCGCGATCTCAAAGCCTTCGTTTTCCCAGTCGATCAGCACTCTCAGGCCCTGGGTTATAATGGGCTCGTCATCTACAAATAAAACTTTCATTTACTTCCTCCGTATTAAGATCCTTCGCTTTGCTCAGGATGACACTCACTGTCATTCTGAGGGCGTTAGCCCGAAGAATCTTTTTCATTATCTATCGGTATAGTTATATGCACCACCGTGCCGACGCCTTCCTCACTTTCCAGGCGGTAGCTCGCCTGTCCTTTGGTAAGCAGCTTAAGGCGCATGCAGGCGTTCATCATTCCCACGTGCTTCTTGCCTTTCATGTTTTCCAGGCTCACTTCCGCAAGCTGTTTGTTGATGGCGTTCTGCATCTCTTCGTTTACACCTTCGCCGGTATCCTCTATCTCCAGCTTAAGGCAGCCGTTTTCTTTATATGCGCGGACAAAGATCCAGCCGTTTGCAGCCTTTCTCTCCACGCCGTGCAGGCAGGCATTCTCCACAAAGGTGACTATGGTAAGCTTGGGGATCTCTATATCGGCGCAGTCGTCATCAATATCCAGTTCGTAATTGAGTCTGTCTCCAAAGCGGTATTTCTGCAGCAGCAGATACGCCTTAACAAAGTCCATCTCCCTGTGAACGGGTATCAGATCCTCTCCCCAGCTCACGTAGCTGCGCTCCATGATAGCCAGCTTTCCCACCATCTCCGCAGTCTCTGTCTCTTTCTTTATAAGGCTGTGCATGCGGATGCTCTCCAGCGCATTAAAGAGAAAGTGGGGATTTATCTGGCTGTGCAGCGCCAGCAGCTCGGCGTTCTGTCTGGCTATATCGTTTTCCTGTTGCAGCAGCCTGTCCTTATATACCGTATGCATCAGCTCATTCATACGTTCCGCCATACGGTTGTAACTCTTTATAAGTGAGGTGATCTCATCGTTGCCCTCAACCTTTTCTATAGGCTGCAGCTCATCCTCATCCACACTTTCAAATGAATGCTCCAGCGAAAGTATACGTGATGTTATGGAGCTTCCTATAAGCTTCATCATAAGAAGAGGCAGTATCAGATTAGCCAGGACCAGCAGAAGAAGAACACCGCTGCGTCCGCTTATATACTGCCAGGTACTCTGCTGGTGTGGGATCACATACAGTGTATATTCCCTGTCATAAAGAGTGATGGGATATCTGTAGACATTCATGCTTTTCAGCTCAAGCTGAACATAATTATCCTGCACACGGTAATCCGGCCTGTTGGAAAGCAGGATCTTTCCGCCGTCACAGATATAGATATCCGAATTAAGATCCAGATCTATCAGTTCCCTGGCCATCGCAGAATAATCCAGATCGATAGCCAAAAGCTTTTCACAGCCGGAAAACGAAGGCATGTCCATCTTCATGATCAGTGTCAGCTTACGCTTGTAACTGCCACTGCCCAGATTATTCCTGCCGTAATAGAAATACAGCGTGCTGGTCTTTTCGCTGTCCTCAAAAGCCGGATACCATTCGTTTTCCTTAGCACGGTCCATACGGTAATATCCGCTGCCGTTTATGATGGTCTTGTTATCCGCATATATATAGACCCGTGAACCGCTGATACCCAGATTATCATCAAAGATCTGATCGCGGTGAAGCCGGTAAAAGGCCGTATAATAATCCGCAGCCGTGGGATATATCTCGTTAAAGAAATTCTCCAGCACGCTGCTGCGGTATATATTATTTGCAACATTTATGGGATATTCCAGGAAGTTGCTTAAGCAGTACTGTGTGGTATAAGCAGTCTTTTCGGTATCAAGCCCCATATTTATCTTGTTGGCTTCCTGTACATTATAAAGTATGATACCGTCGGTTAAAAACATTGGTAAAAGCACACATGCAAAAAACAGCACATGCAGCTTCTGGGCCAGTTTAAGACTGTTTAGATACCTTATCATGCCTTAAAGCACAACCTCCTGTTTAAGGCATTTCTTTCCGGTAAGCGCGGCGCTGCGCCCGTCAGGCTGCTGACCGCCGGCGTATAAGGTATAACGTCCCTTAAGCTCTGCTCTTCTTCCGTCGTTTAATACGGTGGTGAAAGCAAGTGCAGACAGATCCAGCTCGGCTTTAACGCTCTCTCCGGCTCCTATTGCGACTCTCTTAAATGCGCAGAGCGACCACTTAGGCTGTCTGTCCTTATCACAAACATCGGCATATTCCGCATTTGCCGGATCCGCCGCCTTTTCCTCAGCGTTATTAGAGATATAGATCTGAACCACTTCTTCAGTATCTGTCTCTCCGGTATTCTTTATCTCCACTACAGCTTTTTCCTTATCCGCACTGAAAGACAGATATTCCACTTTGCCATAGCTTAAGCCGTAGCCAAAGGGATAAAGCGCTTCATGCTCATCATAGCGGTAAGTCCTGCCCTTCATGGAATAATCGGTAAATTCGGGCAGTGTGCCATCGTAGCTTACGGTAACGGGCAGTCTTCCTCCGGGCGCCGCTTTACCAAAAAGAATATCGCCCAGCGCCTGTCCGCCGCATTCTCCGCTGTACCAGCACTGCAGTATGCCCGAGCAGCGGCCTTCGAGCTTTGAAACATCCATGGCGCTTCCGGTATTTATCACCAGCACTATAGGTGTTTTTGTTTCCTTAAGTGCTTCAAAAAGCCTTAACTGGCTTTCCGGCAGATACAGTGTTTCCTTATCGCCTGCGGCAAAAGCATTTCCGGTATCGCCCTGCTCACCTTCTATGGTAGCGTCCAGACCAAGACATAAGATGACCACATCGGAATATTCGGCAACGGAAAGCGCCTCGCTGATACGGTCGTCCGGCTTTGCCAGCGGCTGCACTTCCTTTTTGAAAAGATGGCAGCCCTCCGAATAGAGCACGCGTATATCGTCCCCTGCTGCCGCGCGTATGCCGTCAAGGTTGTTCACGTATTTTGAAGCCACGCCGCAGTAGTTGCCGTTTAATACTTCTATTGAGCTTGCTGTAGGACCTATAACGCCCACAGTCTTTATCTTTGAAGCATCAAGAGGAAGGATGCCGTCATTCTTAAGCAGCACGGCCGCCCTGCAGGCAGCTTCATAAGCCAGCTTCCGATTCTGCGGTGTATCCACATCCATCTGTCCCAGCTTATCGTATTCGCAGTCATCTGCGAACATGCCCAGACGCATACGGGTTGTGAACACGCGCACTGCCGCTTCACGTATCTCTTCTTCCGTAACCCTGCCTTCGGCATAGGCCTGATAAAGTGCAGGATAGGTATAGCCCGCATTTAAGTTGCAGCCTTTCTTTAACGCCAGGGTAGCGGTCTCAACGGCGTTCTCCGTAACATGATGATTTACATGTATATCCGCAAGAGCCATGAAATCGGATACCACATGGCCGTCAAAGCCCCATTCCTTACGGAGCTTATTCTGCAAAAGCTCTTCGCTGGCGCAGCAGGGCTCACCGTTTGTGCGGTTGTAAGCGCCCATAACGCTCTCCACCTTCGCTTCCTGCACTGCAGCTTTAAAAGCAGGCAGATAGGTTTCCTCCATATCTTTTGCATCTGCTTTTGCATCAAAACCGTGGCGCAGGGACTCGGGTCCCGAATGCACTGCATAATGCTTGGCGCAGGCAGCGGTCTTTAAATATTTTCCCTTACCCTGAAGGCCGTTTATAAAAGCAACGCCCAGACGTGAGGTAAGATAGGGATCCTCTCCGTATGTCTCCTGGCCGCGTCCCCAGCGCTGGTCGCGGAAAAGATTGATATTGGGCGACCAGAGGGTTATGCCCTTGTAGATACCGCGGTCGCCCCGCGCTCTCGCCTCATTGTATTTTGCCCTGGTCTCGGTAGCTATGACGTCCGCTATCTTTTCAAGACCTTCTGTATCGAACATAGCAGCCAGACCTATAGCCTGCGGAAATACTGTGGCCGTGCCGGTACGTGCTGTACCGTGCAGGCCTTCATTCCAGTAATTATATGCGGGGATACCCAGGCGTTCTATCGCCGGGGCATCGTAAAGTAATTGGGATATTGCTTCCGCTACGGTCATCTTTGAGACCAGTTCGCGGGCCTGTTCCTTAAAATCGATCATAATGATCCTCCTTAAATAAGATCCTTCGCTAACGCTCAGGATGACAGTGATATGTCATTCTGAGCGAAGCGAAGAATCTTTTCAGATCTCTACAGGACCTTCGCTTGTGAAATTCAGTCCGCCGCCCTCTGCGGTATAGGTCTTCCAGACAGTCTGGGCTGTGCCGTCATTATCGGAGCAGTTGGGATCGCCGGTCTTTATGAATGCAGAGAGATAATTGCACATCTTACGCGCCAGATCGAAATGTCTGCCCTGATATGCCCTGCGGCACTTAAGCAGTGTTTCAAACCAGAACCAGAGATCGCAGGAATGGAAACAGCCGGGGTTGTCATCACCGGGGATGTCGGGACCAAAGCTGTAGTAATAGAACTTCCTTGCGGGATCCTTAGCCACAGCATCGTTAAGAGTTTCTTTTACGGAACGCTCTACCATATTGTTGCCGCCGAATACAAACTCATCTTTGGTATTACCGGTAATAACGGGGCAGGGTGCGCAGTCGCCGCTGATTATACGCTCTACGGGATCTCCTACGCAGAAACGGCCGTCCTTGATACCCACAAACATGGTCTGGTGATCGTCACGGTACTTCGCATATTTATCCCTGATGAATATGGCATCAAGCTTTCTTGCTTCTTCGATATTTTTAACGCCCAGATACTCCAGGAAGTCCTCGCCCTTCTTCTCTGCCTTTTCGAGTTCCTGGGGGCAGAACAGATCCTTATCTCTCTCCTGCTGGGGGAAACGGATGATACCGCTTAAGATAACGGCACCCTTTATCTTATCGAAATTCTCTTCACAGGTAAGCTGGTTCATAACACTGCAGCCGCCTGCCGACTGTCCCATAATTGTGATACGGTCGGGATCGCCGCCGAACGCCGCGATATTCCTGCTGACCCATTCAAGACCTGCCTTCTGGTCAAGGAAACCATAGTTACCGGAAACGCCTTCCTCTTTTGTAAGCTCGGGATGCGCCATAAATCCTATAGCACCAAGGCGGTAAGAAACGCTGACAACCACTATGCCTCTGGCTGCTATACGTTCTCCGTCAAACTCCATCTCTGCGGTATAGCCCCACTGGAAACCGCCGCCGAAATACCAGATAAGAACGGGAAGCTTCTCATCCGTTTTCTTTGCGGGAGTCCAGATGTTAAGGTACAGACAGTCCTCACTCATGGGCAGATCACAGTCTACATGCCACTCACGGCAATACAAGTCATCACCAAGTCCCGGGGTATCCTGTACGGGGATAGGTCCAAAGGTGTAGGCTTCTCTTACGCCTTCCCAGGGTTCTACGGGCTTAGGCGCTCTCCAGCGGTTCTCACCCACAGGCGGAGCCGCAAAAGGGATCCCCTTATACACTGTGATGCGCGCATCGTTTCCCTGCAACCCCTTTACTGTACCGGACTCGGTCACTGCTGTTCGTTTCATCGAAATAACCTCCTCATATATTTTATAATTTATTTAATTCCTCTTTATTCTTAAACATCTCATCATCGGCGCGGCGGAACAGATCCTCCATTGTAAGTTCTCCTCCGTAGCGAGCCATTCCGCCGGCTACGATCACACCCCCGCGCACTTTGCCGGCTTTATTCCTCTTCATCAGCGAATCCATCAGAACATCGATCTGGTCATAATCCCTGCCTGTGGTTATGGCAACAAATTCATCGCCGCCTACCCTGTATACCGGGCTGTGCTGGAATATATCGCAGATCACCTTACAGCCCTGCTTTAATAATTCATCACCTGCTCCGTGCCCCTGGCTGTCATTTACCGTATGCACTCCCAGCAGATCAAATACCACCAGAGCAAAAGGCGTCACTGTCCCCTGGTCTATCATGCTGTTTATCTCATTTTCGATATCAATAAATGCATGCTTGTTTTTAACTCCGGTAAGTTCATCCAGGTTAACCCTGTTCCTGGCTGCGGAGAGTCTCAGTGCCTGCTCCTGGTCACGTTTTACACGCTCATCTATATCATTGATACCTATGACTATCTGCTGCTTGCCTTTCTCTTTTACCAGCGCCGCCTTTAAGCAGACATATTTATACCCGCCGGCCATATTCATACGGTAACTCAGACTGAAAAGGCCGTTCTTTTCTATCTGCTTTAACAGCTTCGCTTTTGAGAAGGATTTCTGGAAGATCTCCAGATCCTCCTTATAGACCACTTTTTTACATTCCCTCCGGGCATCCTTAAAGAAATCTTTTCCTTCCCGGGAAGTCTCCAGCTTTTCAAAATCCGCATTCGCATTGTAAACTACATAAGCGCCCGTATCGGGATCCACTGTATAAAAGCAAATATAGTTACCGGCCAGCGCCGATATACGCGAGTATACGATACGCTCTTCATTAAGGCGTTCCAGCTCCTTCTGCCCGCGCATCTGTACATCTATATTATTGAGGCCTATGATCAGGTTACCGCTACCCATTCGTATGGCTTTAAGCTCTACGAATACCGGAGTTCCGTCTACCATAAGCCTGAACCTCAGCATAAAAGCTCCCTGTTCACTGATAGTTCTTAAGACATTCTCCTCAGTGAACACTGCCAGCACCGCCTCCCGGTCAGGCTCATAAACGTATTTCTCCGCCTCCTTGCGGACGTTACTAAAGTAGTTTTCTCCCCTGCGCTCAACGCTTATATCCTCATGAACCGCATCCGGTCTGTACTCGGTAAAGCTGCCGTTTTCAAGATCAACATGATACAGTGATACATAGTCTGAAGAAAGAGCCAGCGCCACATTGGCATAGGTGATAACAGGATCCTGTGCTGTTTCCTCAGTAATTTCCAATACTACCAGCACCAGGGCCACCGCCTTTGTAATGGGATTTACGGATACGCGCCGGATCAGCATATTGACCTTCTTACCGTTCTTCAGCTTCATGTCCATGATGCTCTGCGTGCCGTCCAATGCGCACTGCCTGATCATCTTTATAAACACATCATCAAAGCCCTTCAGATCAGGGGCTGCGCTGCCACTATATGCGGATACATTAGTCCTGAAGAAATCCTTGAAAGTTATATTGCTTCGGATAAGCTTAAGATCATCATCCCTGATCTCCAGGATAGCCATAGGCATGGTATTGAAATGATCGCTTATCCTGCCTTCGCCTTCCACAGAAAGAGATAATTCATAAAGATTAAATGCCCCGATAGATGCGTAATAAGAAGTCTCATCGGGATTTTCAAAGCCGATCTGGGTTCCTTTTTCATATCTTTCCATCACCTGCTCTAAGGGGATCGGCATTACGAAATAATAACCCTGAAGCTTGGTACAGCCCACTTCTTTTAAGAAATCCGCCTGCTGCGCCGTTTCCACGCCTTCAACAACAGTATCTATATGAAGTCCCAATGCCATCTTTACCAGCGCGCTGATTATTATCTTGCTGTCATCCCCATCGTCAAACTTCTCCAGGAATCCCATATCAAGCTTGATGGTATCAAAGTGTATCTTCTGAAGGATGATCGGCGATGAATAACCGCTGCCGTAATCATCCATCCAGACCTTAAAGCCAAGGGCCTGAAAGCGTTCGATCTGGGTCTTCATATAATCAAAATCTTTGGCAAGTGTACTCTCCGTGATCTCTATGGTAAGCAGTTCACGGGACGATCCCGCTTCATCAACCAGCTTCCTGATCTCTTCAACGATATCGCAGCATTCGAAATCCGCTCTGGAAATATTGACAGAACAGGGTACCAGATAAATGCCGGCTTCAGCCTGGATCTTCTGCTTCTCCATGATCTTTTTTGCGACATAAAGATCCAGCTTATATATAAGCTTGGAATCCTCCAGCACAGGTATAAATTTATTCGGCGTTATTATCCCTTTATCCGGATCTATCCAGCGTGCCAGCGCTTCTTCATCGCAGACCCTGCCGTTAGCATTTCTTATGATAGGCTGGTAATATACCTGTATCCAGCCCTCATCCAGGGCCTTATCGAAATTCTCAATGATGTAACGGCGGTTTTCCGCCTCCTTTAACATGTCATCTCTGAAAAAGGCATAACGTGAAACATAGCTGTCCCTGTTGATATCACAGGCCATCTTGGCCCGGTCACAGGCCAGCGCTACACCAACCTCCCCCATACGTAAAGGATATATACCCACACGTATGGGAAGGCTCCTGCCTTCATTCATGGATCTGCATTCTTCGAAGATGATCTTTAACTTATCTTCCAGCCCATCTTCAAATGTGGCTACAGCAAAACGGTCACCACCTATACGGCTGCAGCTCTCAGGCCCGAAATGTTCCTTAAGGATCCCAGCCATAGCTATTATCAGCTTATCGCCTCCTGCAAAGCCATACTTATTGTTGAAGTCCTTCATACCGTTGAAATCAAAGAAAACAATAGTGGGCTTTTTCCCATCTTTAAGCATCTCGTCTTTGCGCAGATAGGCGATCTCAAAGAAATAATTCATAGAAGGCAGGCCTGTAAGACGGTCATAAAGACCGTCCGTCAGCCTGCCTTTATCCATTTCGTTTTTCTGTTCCTTATCAGACATATCACTCATGCGGCAACACTCCCCGTCTTAAGGTATTTACAGAAGTTTTAATACCTCTTCACGTACACCGTCCATACGGTCATCCGAAAGGCCGAAGTCCATCTTCTTGTAACTCCATGCAGCCCTTCCTATAGAGTGTTTTTCAAAGCATGAACAGATAAGTTCAAACCATTTAAGAGCATCCTCGGGTGCAGCGCGGTCGATCACGCCGAACTCACCGCAGTAAAGCGCAACATTTTTGCTGTCCGCTATACTCACTGCCTCTGCAACCATCTTATCAAAATACTCGACACCCAGCGGCTTATCCTGGTCAAAGCCGGACAGATCCACGGTAAAGCCCTTAAGCTGCTCTGATGAATACTTAGCGTACTCACCGTAAGTACAGCCTACGCCCATCCTGAAAGATGTATCCATGCTGGGGATCCAGGGTGCACCCTGATGTGTAAAGATAAGAGGCTCGTAGCAGTGGAAATTATAAACTATATTCTCATCATAAGGATCCTCAAGCCCCTTGAGGCCTTCAATGCTGTTATTATAATAACCGCCTACCAGGATCTTTATGCCCGGGCAGATCTTCCTGATACGCTCTATACAGGTACGTGCGATCCTGTTCCATGCAGGCATAAATTCCTTATCGGTAACTTCGTTCAGAAGTTCAAAAGCAAGGCGGTCTTTAAAGGTTCCGTAACGGTGTGCGAACTCTTCCCACAGACGGTAGAAACGTTCCTGATAAGCTTCGTTATCGAAAAAGCCGCTCTCGTTTTCACCGAAATCAAATGAAAAGCCAAAGGTCTTATGCAGGTCGAGTATCATGTTGAGTCCGCTCTTTTCGCACCAGTCGATCACCTTATCCAGATATGCGAAACCCTCTTCTTTATAGTTTGCCTCAGCATCCTCTACCAGATCGTAATCAACAGGCACGCGGATGTGATCCATGCCCCAGCTCTTTATCTTGCGAATATCCATTTCGTTGATAAAACTGTCATAATGCTCCTTAGTGTGGACACACTGTGAAAGCCATCCGCCAAGGTTAACCCCGTGCATATACCCCTTAAACTGCTTCATCTAAAAAACCTCCTCTTTTTATAATGGTTAAAAAACCACATATAGCTATTCTATCATATTTTTACAAATAAGTATATAGCGCCGTGAGCTCAATATACCTTTTCTATCTCCCCCTCGATACCGCAGCGCAGCACGGGCGTTCTTTTTCGTGGTCGTATTCCAAAGGAGGAAGGGATTTTTTTCTGTTGAAGAATAGCATAATGATACACTCCTTTAAAAAGGCGGGAAGATCGTCTTGTGACCCTTATTCTTTTATCGCCAGCCTGTTGATCTGTGTCGCCATATACCCTGCACCGTATCCGTTATCGATATTGACCACCGCTATTCCGTTGGCACAGGAATTGATCATGGTGAGCAGGGCAGAAAGTCCGTTAAAGCTTGCTCCATAACCCACAGATGTGGGAACGGCTATCACCGGTACCGATACCAGCCCGCCTATTACGCTGGCCAGCGCCCCTTCCATTCCGGCTATCGCAACCACACAGTTACAGTTCTGAAGCAGTTCCGTCTTGGAGAGCAGCCTGTGTATACCGCTTACTCCCACATCAAAGACGCGCTCAACATAAGTGCCGAAGTATTCCGCCGTCTGTGCCGCTTCCTCCGCTACAGGCACATCCGCGGTTCCCGCGCAGCATATCGCGACCTTTCCCTTCTTTTCAAGAGGCTTACGGTCCACTTTCAATATGCGGGATACCGGATCATAAACAGCATCTTCTATCTCTGCCTTTATCAGCCCGTACTGCTCCCGGCTCGCCCTGGTGCCCAGCACCCTGCCGTCAAATTCCAGCAGCTTACGGTACACTCCCAGCAGGTGATCATCTGTCTTGCCCTGGCAGAATACCACCTCTGGAAAGCCGCTGCGCATACCCCTGTGGGTGTCCAGCTTGGCGTAGTCCATCTCTTCATAAGGCGCCCTGTTGAAATAGCTTTCTGCCTCATCAATGGTGATCTCTCCGGCCTGAAGCCGCTGCAGCATCGTACGTGTCCCAGTCATGGTCATTCTCCTTTTATGCATAAAACAAATGTCATCCCAAGCGAAGGCTCTTTTTCTGCATACGCCCGGGATGACACTTAAATCTCACTAAAACCTTATTGCTCTATATTACCGGCTTCCTTGCTCACCCTTCTGCCTTCAGTTCCTTAGCGTCATTATTAAGCTGCTCAACCATATCGTTGATATCTGCCACTATGGTACTGTTCTGCTCACTTATAGTGGTGGTCTCGGCAGCGTGGGCGGTCACCTCCTCGGTGATGGCAGATATGGTCTGAATGCTGTCTACTATCTCCTTGTTAGCAGCCGCAAGCTGTGATACCACATCTCCCAGCTGGTTTGAATGTTTGCTGATCACGGATACATTCTCGGCAATGGTATTGAAACTCTTTGCAGTCTCTTCTGCGCAGCGGCTCTCTTCCACGCCGGTACTGATGAGCCTGTCAATAGTGTTCACCATGGTGTCCACCTGAGCGGTTATGTTCTCTATCATCTTAACAATGTTCTCAGTAGCATCCGTGGTCTGCTTTGCAAGGCCTGATATCTCGCTTGCCACTACGGCGAAGCCCCTGCCTGCATCACCGGCTCTTGCAGCCTCTATGGAAGCATTGAGTGCCAGCAGCGAAGTTTCCGAAGCCACGTTAGTGATCAGGTCGGTGATGGTATTCATCCTTGAGGTGGTATCCTTGAAAACTTCAAGTACAGCTGCCACTTCCTTGCCGGCCTTATCAACCTGTGCCGTATAATTGTTCATTTCCTTTATGTGTTCGCGGCCTTCGGATACAGCGTCGCCTGTGGTATGAACATTATCACTTATAACCTTTGCCGCATCCTCTACGTCAGATACATGCTTCTGTATCTCTTCGGTCTTTAACAGCTGTCTCTGAACCGCCTGGGCAGATTCTGCAGTACCGCTGCTCACTTCCTGCATGGAAGCAACAGTCCTGTCTACGGATTCCCTGAGTTCTTCCATGTGCACAGCAACTCTTTCCACTGTCTCCGTCATATCGCCGGATACAGAAAGGATACGCTCGGTCATTGCGCCTGCTTTCTGCTGTTCAAGTCTAAGCCTTGCCATACGGATCTCCTGGAAACGCGCGGTTCCGTTTGATACCACGATCAGATAGGCTACTATCAAAATTGAAAGAAGTATCTGTATCTCAACGGTAGCCGTTATAGCTTTGGCGTCCTCCGCATTCATCAGGTTTATAACAGCCGATATCACTATCATAAGGCTTGCCGCTACACCCATAGCAGTTGTAAGTCCCTTATTATTGTAAAGTGTAATGATGATCAGCATAGGGATGATATAGGTGAATACCAGATCGTTCTGTGCTGTAAACAGAACAAAGGCAAAAAGGATACTGTACCCCACAGCCACAACATACTTCAGCGATTCATTATTCTTATCGCTGTTGTATAATATCCAGCTGATCACCACCGGCAGCATTGCAAGCACAACGGTAAGTACTACATAGCCTATAGTCCTTGCCCCTTTTACCACTTCGAGCACATAAGCCAGAGATATAATGGAGCAGATAACCGTAAGTGTTATCACCGCCAGTTTATTTGCTACAGCAGTCTCCGACATCTGAGCCAGTTCTTCCAGTCTTTTGTTCTCTTCTCTTTCCGTTGAGTATGCCATTTTCGACTCCTTTCGATGTGTGTATAGTCAAATATAATTTTACTTTTGTTTAACGAAAGCGTCAAGACAAAAAGATCCTTCGCTGCGCTCAGGATGACAGAAAAAAGGGACCGCAGTTTTTCCTGTAGTCCCTTTAGTGATCGCCTTATCAGGCGCTTAGATCATTGCTTGTTTATCGATTACTCGATGATGGTAGCAACACGTCCTGAACCTACGGTATGGCCACCTTCGCGGATAGCGAATGTAAGACCCTGCTCCATAGCGATGGGGTGGATGAGCTCGATGGTCATCTCTACGTTATCGCCGGGCATGCACATCTCGGTACCCTCAGGCAGGTTGCAAACGCCTGTGATATCGGTTGTACGGAAGTAGAACTGAGGACGATAGTTGTTGAAGAAAGGAGTATGACGTCCACCTTCGTCCTTGGTCAGTACGTAAACCTGAGCAGTGAACTTCTTGTGGCAGGTTACGCTGCCGGGCTTTGAAAGCACCTGTCCACGCTCGATATCGGTACGGTTAACACCACGAAGCAGTGCACCGATGTTATCACCTGCAACTGCCTCATCAAGCAGTTTGTGGAACATCTCGATACCGGTAACAACGGTCTTACGGCTCTCTTCACGAACACCAACGATCTCAACTTCCTCGTTAAGCCTCAGAGTACCACGCTCTACACGGCCGGTAGCAACGGTACCACGACCGGAGATGGTGAATACGTCCTCGACAGGCATAAGGAAAGGCTTGTCGGTATCACGCTGAGGATCGGGGATATACTCATCAACGGTGTTCATGAGCTCCATGATCTTGTCGCCCCACTCGCTTGAAGGATCTTCAAGAGCCTTAAGAGCTGAACCCTTAACGATAGGGCAGTCATTGAAGTCGTACTCAGCAAGCTGATCGGTAACTTCCATCTCAACCAGCTCGATAAGCTCGGGATCGTCTACCATATCGCACTTGTTAAGGAATACTACGATGTAAGGCACACCAACCTGACGTGAAAGCAGGATGTGCTCCTTGGTCTGAGCCATAACACCATCGGTAGCAGCAACAACCAGGATAGCACCGTCCATCTGTGCAGCACCGGTGATCATGTTCTTAACGTAGTCAGCATGTCCCGGGCAGTCAACGTGTGCGTAGTGTCTCTTCTCGGTCTCGTACTCAACGTGAGCGGTAGAGATTGTTATACCACGCTCTCTCTCTTCGGGAGCCTTATCGATGTTCTCGAAATCGGTAGCTGTGTTACCTGCAACTCTCTCTGCCAGAACCTTGGTGATAGCTGCGGTCAGAGTGGTCTTACCATGGTCAACGTGGCCGATGGTACCAATGTTACAGTGGGGTTTGGATCTGTTAAATTTCTCCTTAGCCATTTTTAAATTATCCTCCTTAAATGGTGTTCAAAAATCACTGTTACCTATTATACAAAAATCAGAGTGATTTTTCAAGTGATTTTATTATTTAGTTTATCATATCCGGTAACCGGAAAACGGTCACCGGATGATTGCTTTAGTTAGCTTTTGCAGCCAGTACCTTATCCTGGATGTTCTTGGGTACCTGCTCATATCTTTCGAAGAACATTGAGTAGTTACCACGGCCCTGGGTCTTGGAACGCAGGTCGGTTGAGTAACCGAACATCTCAGCCAGAGGCACATAACCTCTTACGATCTTACCACCGCCTAAGTCGTCCATACCTTCGATGCGTCCGCGGCGTGAGTTGATATCGCCGATAACATCGCCCATGTACTCTTCAGGCATGGTAACCTCAACCTTCATGATGGGCTCAAGCAGTACTGCTCCGCCCTTCTGCATAGCATCCTTGAACGCCATGGAACCTGCGATATGGAATGCCATTTCTGAAGAGTCGACTTCATGGTAAGATCCGTCGTATACGTTTGCATGTACGCCCAGTACGGGGAACCCGCCCAGGATACCTGCCTTTGCAGCCTCTTCGATACCCTCGCCAACCGCAGGGATGTACTCCTTGGGAATAGCGCCACCGACAACGGTAGACTCAAACTTGAAGGTCTCCTCACCGTTGGGATCCATGGGCTCGAACTTAACTTTACAGTGACCGTACTGACCACGACCACCGGACTGCTTTGCATACTTGGAGTCTACATCTACAGCCTTGGTGAAAGCTTCCTTATAAGCAACCTGAGGTGCGCCTACGTTAGCCTCAACCTTGAACTCACGAAGCAGACGGTCAACGATGATCTCCAGATGGAGCTCACCCATACCTGCGATGATGGTCTGACCGGTCTCGGTATTGGTATGAGCACGGAAGGTAGGATCTTCTTCAGCAAGCTTAGCCAATGCCTCACCCATCTTGCCCTGACCCGCTTTGGTCTTAGGCTCGATAGCAAGCTCGATAACGGGCTCGGGGAATTCCATACTCTCAAGTATAACCGGATGCTGCTCATCGCAGATGGTATCACCGGTAGTGGTGAACTTGAAACCTACTGCTGCAGCTATATCACCGGAGTAAACCTTATCCAGCTCTGCACGCTTGTTTGCATGCATCTGGAGCAGACGGCCTACACGCTCTTTCTTATCCTTGGTAGCATTCAGTATGTATGAACCGGAATTAAGGGTACCGGAATATACACGGATGAATGACAGCTTACCTACGAAAGGATCGGTCATGATCTTGAATGCCAGTGCAGCGAAAGGCTCATTATCCGATGAATGTCTCTCTACTTCGTTACCGTCCAGATCAACACCCTTGATAGCGGGGATGTCTGTAGGTGCGGGCATATACTCAATGATAGCATCAAGGAGTTTCTGAACGCCCTTGTTGCGATATGCGCTACCGCAGCATACGGGTACCGCACGACACTCGCAGGTAGCCTTGCGCAGCGCTTTCTTCATATCCTCAACTGAAGGAACTTTGTCCTCAAGGAACTGCTCCATAAGGTCATCATCAAGCTCGCATACCTTT
>CAMVRS010000063.1 GCA_947169935.1 uncultured Lachnospiraceae bacterium | reverse complement strand
CGGGAGGTACCTGATGCCGCTTAAAAGGTGGGAAGATCGTCTTGTGACCCTTGTGTACGACCAACAATTCTTTTAACCGCCGCGCACATCCAGTACCCTATCAAAGCGCCCATGGTGTTATGCAGCAGATCCCCCAGCTCCAGGCTGCCGCGGCAGGTGATGAACTGCGTGATCTCGATGCAGAGTGAGAAGCCGCCGCATATCAGCAGCACATGCCAGAACTTCACCTTGTCCCATATGATGGGGATGAAGAGTCCCATGGGCAGCAGCATCAGCATGTTATAGCCCACATCCTTAAAGGTCCTGTCGCTGCCGTTCAGTATGCGCTGATAGGTCCGCAGCAGGTTAAAGTTATATACCCTGTAGGAATTCTCACGGCGGTATATGATGGTGAGCATCAGTATCAGTACTATCCAGGACACCAGTCCCGCCACGGCAAAAGCGTGCAGGAATTTCTTCCAGCCGCTCTTCTTTCTTTCAAATATCAGCGACAACACAAAAAAGACCGCAAATACAGCGATCACGGCAAGATACGGTATATCTTCCTCAAATGTCCAATAAGCTATACTGCTAGGCGTCATATAAATTCTACAGGCAGAGCGATAAGATTATCCCGCAGATATAACTTTTTATCCACAAGGCAGATTATCGCGCCCATTCCACGTTTTTTTTCGGGTATCCTGTCAAGGATCTGATTAGCCGCCCCCATATCTGCTTTAGGATTTCCCGTCATTTTGATCTCTACCGGATACAGCACTCCGTTCTCTTCTATGATAAGGTCTATTTCATTTTCTTTTACCGCGCTTTTATCCTTTCCACGGTAATAAAACACATTGAATCTGTAATCGTGACCTTCATTACAGTAGCTTTTTAATATCTCGGAGACAACGAAGGTTTCAAACATATTTCCTGCCACGGCGGAATTCTTAAGCGCATCTGCCGAATTCCATCTTGTAAGATAGCAGGCCAGCCCCGTATCCCTGAAATACAATTTAGGGGTTTTGATCGCCCTTGTAAGCGCTCCTGAGCTGTAAGGCTGCAGGATATAGACGATACCGGTACGTTCCAGAATAGAGATCCAGTTTTTGACCGTAGGCTCGCTGACCCCGATATCGCCTGCTATATTTGCGAAATTGAGCATTTCTCCGGTCCGGGCTGCCACGGCGGTCAGAAACTTTGTAAAGGTCAGACTATCTGCAGCAACCAGCTCATTGATATCACGTTCCAGATATGTCGCCACATAGGATGCATAAAAGTCCTGCCAATCTCTCTCTATGTCATATAATTCGGGATAACTCCCCCTGTGAATGATCCTCCACAGATCGGAGCAGGGCTTTATATCTTTTTCCCTTTCATTGATATATTCATCAGTCGGCACAAAATGCCTGTTAAAAGTGACAGCGTTTATCTCTCTTAATGAAAGGCCACACAGCTCACTTACAGAAACCCTTCCCGCAAGTGACTCACTCATTCCTTTCATCAGTTCAAGCTTTTGCGATCCGGACAGGATAAACTGTCCTCTATCGTCAGATGAATCAACGATCAGCTTGATCTCTTCCAGAATACTGTTTTCTTTTTGTACCTCATCTATGAATAACGGACGCGGATTGTTCAGAAAAAAGAGTTTAGGTTCTTCTTTAGCCTGCAGTCTCGTCAGTCTGTCATCAAAGTTTGCCGTATTAAACTCAGGAAAAACATGCTTAACAAGAGTCGATTTTCCGACCTGCCTTGCGCCTGTGACCAGCAGGCATTTACTCTCCGCGATCCTTCTTTTGAGTACAGGAGTTATTGCCCTGCTTATATATGCCATGACGCCCTCCGAATTTCGACTAATCTAAAATCTAACTTTATTTTAGTCGAAATATATCCTTTGTCAAGACCCGCGACCCGTGGTTCACTTTCTGCTGCGGGCTTCGATATAGACCAGCAGCACGGATACATCGGCGGGGCTGACGCCGCTTATACGGGAAGCCTGTCCCACGCTTTCGGGCCTGAACATCTTAAGCTTCTGTCTTGCTTCCAGACGCAGGCTCTTTACGTCATCATAGTCGATATCTGCAGGGATACGACGGCTCTCCATCTTCTTAAAGCCTTCCACCTGCGCCTGCTGCCGGCGGATGTAGCCCTCATATTTGATATTTATATCTATCTGGGTTACCGCGTCCTCATAAAGCCTGTCGGTAAAGCCCTCCGGCTTAGCCGGGCGCTCCGGATCGAGCTGTGCTATCAGCTTATAATCAAGCTCCGGACGGCATATCAGCTCTGCCAGGGAAGTATTCTTCTTGACAGTCGCGCTGCCCATGCCTTCCAGGAATTCCTGAACGGCATTATTTGCACCCACGGAGCTTTCGTGCAGGCGCTGCACCTCGCTGTCAATAAAGCTCTGCTTTAAGCTTACCTTTTCGTCGTCCTCTGCGCTTATAAGGCCCACTTCGTAACCGTAGTGGCGCAGTCTCAGGTCCGCATTATCCTGGCGCAGCAGCAGACGGTACTCCGCCCTGCTGGTCATCATACGGTAAGGCTCGTTATTTTCCTTATTCACCAGATCATCGATAAGCACGCCTATATAGGCTTCCGAGCGGTCCAGTATAAGCGGCTCCCTGCCCCTTATCATATTTGCGGCGTTTATGCCGGCCATCAGTCCCTGGGCCGCAGCTTCTTCGTAGCCGCTGCTGCCGTTGAACTGTCCGGCGCAGAACACGCCCTTTATGGCCTTTAGCTCAAGCGATAATTTAAGCTGCCCGGATGAGAGGCAGTCGTATTCGATGGCGTAGGCGTTGCGCACTATGCGGCAGTTCTCCATACCGGGTACGGTGCGGTACATCGCCAGCTGCACGTCTTCGGGCAATGAACTGCTCATGCCGCCCACATACATCTCATCCGTATGAAGGCCTTCGGGCTCGATGAATACCTGATGACGCTCCTTCTCCGGGAACTTCACCACCTTATCCTCTATGGAAGGGCAATATCTGGGGCCGGTGCCTTCTATGACTCCTGCATAAATGGGCGAACGGTCCAGATTTGCACGTATTATCTTATGTGTTTCCTCGTTGGTATAGGTCAGATAACAATCGGCCTGCTCTTTCTGCACACTTTCCGGATCGGTAGAAAACGAAAACGGAACAACAGGCGTATCGCCGTGCTGGGGCTCCATCTTTGAAAGATCCAGGCTGCGCCGGTCCATGCGGGCGGGTGTGCCGGTCTTAAAACGCCTGAGCTCCACACCGTTATCTCTAAGCGACTGTGAAAGATGCGTAGCCGCCTGCAGGCCGTTTGGCCCGGTATAAGTTATGGCCTCGCCGCACAGACAGCGGGCGCTTAGATATGTTCCCGTGCAGATTATCAGCGCCTTGCATTCGTAAAAGGCGCCTGTATAGCTGCGAACGCCCTTTATGCGCTTTCCTTCGGGCGTATCTTCGGTCTCGATCTCGCAGACCTCACCCTGCTTGATGATCAAATTCTCCTGATGCTCAAGGTGCTTGCGCATCTCGCGGGTATATTCCGCCTTATCGGCCTGGGCGCGCAGGGAATGCACGGCAGGGCCTTTTGAGCGGTTAAGCATCTTTGACTGGATAAAGGTCTTGTCAATGACCTTGCCCATCTCACCGCCCAGCGCATCCAGCTCGCGCACCAGATGCCCCTTGGAAGAGCCGCCCACATTGGGGTTGCAGGGCATCAGCGCTATGGAATCCACGCTTACGGTGAATATAACAGTACTAAGCCCCAGCCTTGCACAGGCCAGGGCCGCCTCACAGCCGGCATGGCCGGCTCCTATGACGCATACATCCACACATTCATGTATGGTATTCTTAGTACATACACTCATTTCAATAACTGTTTCAGACTTTCTCCACGCCCAGCGTTACCTTCTCACCGTTGATGGTGTACTCTGCTGCGGAAGCATTTGCCTTATCGTAATTAACCGAATCAGCCAGCAGCTTGGTAGCCATAGCCTCTTCGTTCTTCTTCATGATAGCTTCGATGCGCTCGTTACCGCTTACATATACGTTGATGCGGTCCATAACCTCAAAACCGCTGTCCTTACGCATGTTCTGGAACTTGCTTATCAGCTCATTCACGAAGCCTTCCTCGATAAGCTCTTCGCTCAAATTGGTATCCATAACAACGGTCACGTCGCCGTCTGCGGAAGCCTCAAAGCCTTCCTTCTGGGCTATGCTTATAAGCAGGTCTTCCTCTGCCAGAGCCACTTCCGTTCCGTTTACGTCAAACTTGAGCGCGCCTTCGCTCTTTAAGGTATCCATTGCGGCGTTGCCGTCTACGGATGCCAGATATTCCTGTATGCCCTTAAGCTGCTTGCCGTATTTGGGTCCCACGGTCTTGAGCTGGGGCTTGAAGGTATAAGAGGTGAACTCTCTCACATCATCGGTAAAGATGATCTCCTTCACATTCAGCTCGTCCTTTACCACGTCTGCAAAGTTTGCTTCCATGGTGAAAGGCGCCTTAACATACATCTTTCCTATAGGCTGGCGGCTCTTGATGTTTGCTGCGTTTCTTGCAGCCAGACCGATTGTCTTTACCTTAAGCACGGCATCCATTGCAGCTTCCAGATCCTTGTCGATCCACTCCTGCTTAACAACGGGGAAGTCGCACAGATGTATGCTTTCCTTTGCGGAAGGATCGATGCTCACTACCAGGTTCTGATAGATCTGCTCTGTCATGAAAGGTATCATGGGCGCTGCGGTCTTTGCTATGGTGACCAGCGCTGTGTAGAGGGTCATGTAAGCATTGATCTTGTCCTGCTCCATGCCGCTTGCCCAGAAGCGCTCACGTCCGCGGCGCACATACCAGTTGCTCATCTCATCAACGAACTGATCCAGAGCTCTGGCAGCCTCGGGGATCTTATAATCATTAAGGTCGGAATCAACCTCACCCACTACGGTATTTAAGCGGGAGAGCAGCCATCTGTCCATAACGGGCAGCTTATCGTAATCAAGCGTATACTTGGTAGCGTCGAACTGGTCTATCTCTGCATAGAGTACCCAGAACGCATAGGTGTTCCAGAGGGTATCCATGAACTTTCTCTGGCCTTCGGTAACGGCTCCGTCGTGGAAGCGGTTGGGCAGCCAGGGCGCGGAGTTGATGTAGAAATACCAGCGGATAGCATCTGCTCCGTGCTTTTCGAGCGCATCGAAAGGATCAACGGCGTTGCCCTTGGACTTGCTCATCTTCTGGCCGTTCTCATCCTGCACATGGCCCAGCACTATTACGTTCTGGTAGCAGGGGCTGTCAAAGAGCAGGGTCGATTCAGCCAGCAGCGAATAGAACCATCCACGGGTCTGGTCTACGGCTTCCGATATGAACTGCGCGGGATACTGTGCCTCGAACAGCTCCTTATTTTCGAAAGGATAATGATGCTGTGCATAAGGCATAGCGCCCGAATCGAACCAGCAGTCGATAACTTCGGGTACGCGGTGCATGGTCTTTCCGCACTTGGGGCAGGGGAAGGTCACTTCATCTATATAAGGTCTGTGAAGCTCTACCTCTGCAGCCTTGGGATCGCCGCTAAGCTCTGCCAGTTCTGCACGGCTGCCTACGGAATGGAACTCGCCGCATTCGCACTCCCAGATATTGAGCGGGGTGCCCCAGTAACGGTTACGGCTTATAGCCCAGTCCTGAAGGTTCTCCAGCCAGTCGCCGAAACGGCCCTTTCCGATGGACTCGGGGATCCAGTTTATCTTATTATTATTGCGGATCATGTTTTCCTTCACCGCAGTCATCTTTATGTACCAGCTCTCACGCGCATAGTAAAGCAGCGGAGTATCGCAGCGCCAGCAATGAGGATAGCTGTGCTCAAACTTGGGAGCCGCAAAGAGAAGCTTTCTTGCGGAAAGTTCCTTTAATACTTCGGGATCTGCGCTTACTGCACCGGCTTTTATCTCCTTCTCGGTAGGCTTGCAGCGCATGCCTGCAAAAGGAGTCTCTTCCTTCATGTGGCCGCTCTCATCCACCATCTGAACGAAAGGCAGGTCGTACTTGCGGCCCACGTTCGCATCGTCTTCACCAAAGGCGGGAGCTATATGAACGATACCGGTACCGTCTGTCATGGTAACGTATTCGTCGCATACTACATAGAAGCCCTTTTTCTTCTGCTTATCGGCAGAAGCCTTTGCACAGTCGTATAAAGGCTCGTATTCCTTCTTCTCAAGGTCGGTGCCCTTGTATTCCTCAAGTATCTCATAGGACGCCTTGCCGGCTTCCTTGTCTTCTTTGGTAAGAAGCTGATCCAGCACGGTGCCCAGCAATGCTTTTGCCATATAGTAGGTGTTGCCGTCCACGGCCTTTACCTTGCAGTAGGTCTCATTCGGGTTAACACAGAGAGCTACGTTTGAAGGCAGGGTCCAGGGCGTGGTGGTCCATGCCAGTATATATGCATCCTCGCCTACGCACTTAAAGCGTACGATAGCGGATCGTTCCTTTACATCCTTGTAGCCCTGAGCCACTTCCTGAGCGGAAAGCGGGGTTCCGCAGCGGGGGCAGTAAGGCACGATCTTAAAGCCCTTGTAGAGCAGGTTCTTGTTCCAGATCTCCTTCAGCGCCCA
The DNA here is from genome assembly GCA_947169935.1 of uncultured Lachnospiraceae bacterium. GTDB lineage: Bacteria > Bacillota > Clostridia > Lachnospirales > Lachnospiraceae > NK4A136. The sequence continues at coordinate 13,945 of CAMVRS010000063.1, read as the reverse complement.
CCATACGCTCTCGATGTAATTATCATCATAGGTAACGTAAGGATCATCCATATCAGCCCAGAAACCGACGGTGCCGGAGAAATCCTCCCACATACCCTTGTACTTCCAGACGCTTTCCTTACATTTCTTTATGAAGGGTTCCAGGCCGTAAGCCTCGATCTGGTCCTTGCCGTCAAGGCCCAGCATCTTCTCCACTTCTATCTCAACAGGCAGTCCGTGAGTATCCCAGCCGGCCTTACGGGGCACCTTATAGCCCTTCATGGTCCGGTATCTGGGGATCATATCCTTAATGACACGGGTAAGCACATGCCCGATGTGGGGCTTGCCGTTGGCCGTAGGAGGCCCGTCGTAAAACATGTAGGTCGGGCATCCTTCGCGCTCGGATATGCTCTTCTTGAAAATATCCTTATCTTTCCAGAACTGCTCGATCTCTTTTTCCCTTGCCACGAAATTCTGATCCTTGGCTACCTTCTTGTACATAAATCTTTCCTCCCGTATTTATTTCCGTTCTCCTAAATAAAAGAAGAAACGAAAAACCACCCGCCCCGCTTACGGGTCGGATAATTTTTGGACCGATTAATCTTATAAGGCTAGATTATAAAGCGAACATGCCGATAAAGTCAAGAGTTATCGGAGACGACGATGAGGACGTGAGGACGCGGGTGAGGACGCGGGGACGGTCCTTTTGTCCTCATTAGGTGAGGACGCGGGTGAGGACGCGGGGACGGTCCTTTTGTCCTCATTAAAAATGAGGACAGCAGAACCGTCCCCTTGTCCTCAGTCTTTATCCTTGAGGGTGTTTATTTTCTCGATATAGATGGGCCTGTGTTTGAGCTCGATATAGATGCGGGCGATGTACTCGCCGATAACGCCCAGAAGGGTGATGATAACGCCGCCGATAAAAAGTATCAGCAGGGCGATGGTACCGAAACCGGAACCGTTCTGCTCGGGATGGCTTATGGCCATCACCACCAGATACACGGCGTATATGGCGGAAATCAGCACTATGATGCTGCCAAGATATATCACGGCTCTTAAGGGTGCCGTGGCAAAAGCTATAAAGCCGCTCCAGGCGTATTTTACCAACCCGAAGAAATTCCACTTGCTCTTTCCCGCGATGCGCTCCACATTTTCATAAGGTATCCACTTGGTATCGAAGCCCACCCAGCTCATGATACCTTTTGAGAAACGCTCACGTTCCGTAAGCATCAGCATGGAATCCACCATCTGGCGGGTCATCATGCGGTAATCAGAACCGCCCTGGACCAGTTTCATTTCCGTTACGTTATTGATGATACCGTAAAACAGCTTTGAGAAAGCGCTCCTTATAATGGGCTCGCCCTTGCGGCTCACGCGTCTGGCACCGCAGCAGTCGTAGCCTTCCTCAATTCCCTTTATCATCTCGGGCAGCATTGCAGGGGGATGCTGCAGATCCGCATCCATAAGCACTACCAGCTCACCCGTGCTGTTTTTAAGGCCGGCGTATATGGCGGATTCCTTGCCGAAATTACGTGCAAAGGAGATATACTGAACCCTGTCCCCTTTAGCTTCCTTAAGCTTTTTAAGCTCTTCGAGGGTCCCGTCGCTGCTGCCGTCGTTAACATATAAAAGCGACCAGTCGTAATTATCTATTCCGGAAAACACTTCCGCTACGGCTTCGTACAAGGGATATATGCATGGCTCCTCGTTGTAACAGGGAACTACTATTTCAATACGTTTCATAAAAGACCGGAGATCTCCTCTTATACAAGTATGCCGCAGCCATAAATAAAAACGGCAGTTAATTATGTTCGCTGGGAAAAAATATCACTTTCACTATTATATTTTGACGTCTGTGTCTCGTCAACAATTATTAAAATGCAAAATAAAACCGCTCCGGCGAAAACCGGAGCGGCCAGTGAAAATCCTTTTAATTTAAGTGCCTTCTTAGAATATATTAGTCTGTTACGTAAGGCATAAGTGCTATGTGGCGGGCACGCTTAACTGCCAGGGTCAGCGCACGCTGATGCTTTGCACAGCAGCCGGTAACACGTCTGGGCAGGATCTTTCCGCGCTCAGACACATACTTCTTAAGCTTGTTAGGATCCTTATAGCTTATCTCATTGTCCTTGCCGCAGAAAACACATACCTTCTTGCGTCTGCGGATGCCTGTGCCCATTCTTCTCCTGGGTGCATCGCCCTTATCAGACTCTCTGTTAAATGCCATGATCTTTCCTCCTGTTTAACTCAAAAGCTCACGTCAGCCCCCAAACGGCATTTCGTCATCAATGCCTTCAGAGATATTCATGAATCCGTCATCACCATCGGGTGCGGGACCTGCATTACCATAGCTTCCGTTTCCGCCTGCACCTGCGCCGCCGCCATTGGAATTCTTGCTCTCGGCAAATTCCTGATCTTCAACGACTACGTCTGTGGTGTAGACCTTCTGGCCGTCCTTATTGGTATAGCTGCCTGTCTGGATGCGGCCTGTGATGGCTATCTTGGTTCCCTTGTGCAGATACTTCTCTGCAAACTCACCGGACTTTCCGAAAGCAACACAGCCGATGAAATCTGCTGTCTGCTGGTCCTGGCCGGCTCCGTTACCGCGGGAGAATCTTCTGTCTACCGCTAAGGTGTATCTTGCGATACACATGGGTGATTCGCTGTTGTTTGAATATCTTACGTCCGGGTCTTTAGTGAGACGTCCCATTAATATAACTTTGTTCATTCTAAAATCCTCTTTTCTTTATGCCTCGTCTTGTCGAACGCATAAATAACGGATCACATCTTCCCTGAGACGAATACGGTTTTCGATCTCGGTAGGTGCAGTGCTGTCCGCTTCAAAGTGGATGAAATAGTAGTAAGCTTCGCTCATGTCCTGAATCTCATAAGCAAGCTTCTTCTTGCCGCCGTCCTCTACATCAAGTACTGTGCCGCCAAATCTCTCGACATAGCTCTTGCATTTCTCGACGGTAGCATTTCTTTCTTCCTCTTCGACTTTAGCGCTGACAACAACGGCTAATTCGTATTTGTTCATGCTACTCTTTACCTCCTTATGGTCTGACCTGTATTTATACAGGCCGAATGGCCCCTGTTTGTCAGGAGCAAGGATATTTCACGGATTTTCATCATAACACGCACCCATTTTCTTTGCAAGCTTTTTTTTCAAATAGTTGTCCTTTTTTATCCGGCCACAAGATATTGTAAGATCGGGCATTTCTCTCCGAAAAAACGTCATGAATAATATATAAAACGGGTTAAATCGTATGGACTTTAGCCGATAAATATAGTAGAATTGTGTAAGAAAGGCAGATAATGTCTTTATAAAGATGGGCAAAACAGGAGAAATCCTGTGACGCAAAGCTACAGGGCCTGTAATATGGCAGCCAGCTGCAATTGTCCACTTTCCGTTTCTTACTAATGATATTTTATTTATGGAAGGTGACGCTTATGAAAAAGAATCTCAGATCCGGAAATAACAAAGGTTTTACCCTGGTTGAACTGATAATCGTTATCGGTATAATGTCCCTGCTTGTGGCCATTATAGTACCTGATTTTCTCCAGTATCTGGACAAAGCCAGAAAAGTAAGGGATATGGAAATGGCCAGGGTGCTGGGAACAGCGCTGGAGCGCTGCATCGCCATAGACCCTAATGTCTGCGGTGAATGGGAGATCATCGACGAGAAAGGAAAGGGCGGTCAGAGCCACGTTGAATATAACGTTACGGATTACACCGGAAAATCTTACGTTATCACCAACGTATTTGAATTTACACTTACCAGAAAAGGTGATATAACTAATAAGGCTTACGAAAAGAACTACCGTGACGGCGTTCTGAGAAATGCACGTAAACAGGTAACGCAAAAAGGCCAGGATATACTGTGGGATGAATATGTAGACGAGCTTGCAACCACAGAGATCACCATTATGTACCGCAAGTACAGCATAGGACAGTTCAAGATTGCGAAGAATCTTGAGAACGGACGCGTTGAAGTGTGGGTATGTCCCATAGCTCCCGGTACAGACGGTGAAGGCCGTGGCAACGGCTGGGTTTATTACAGACTGTATCCCGATGCAGATCCACGTTACATGAGCAACCAGCCTCCCGTTGGAACAAACGCCGGCGGAAAGAGCGGCCAGACATTCTGATAATATGCAGCTGATCCTTATCTATCAGCAGGAAGATGCTGATAAGAACATCGAATATATAAAACTTTACGAAAACCAGTGCAAACGCCGTGGTTTGGAATGTACCCTTAAGATAACGGGACGTCCGGGCTGCGGCGTTACCGATTTTGCTGTGCTCACGGAAGGCTGCTCTCCCGGTAAGGATATCTTTATCAACCGTTCCAGGGATGCCGTTCTTACAGAATATCTTGAGAAGCGTGGTTTTAAAGTCTATAACAACTCCCTTATTGCACAACTGGGTAATGACAAACTGCTGGCGATCAGATATATGCAGGCCAGGGGCATTCCTGTGATGAAGACTTATTCCCGGGTGCCGGATAACTATCCCTATGTGATGAAGAGCGTGGACGGCCACGGCGGAGATGAGGTGTTCCTGATCAGGAATGAAGCGGAACTCAGCGATGCGCTGTCTATGCTGAAAGGCAAAAAGCTTTTGTTCCAGGAATTCTGCGATACCCCGGGGCTTGATAAGCGTGTGTATATCGTGGGAAATAAAGTGGTGGGCTGCATGCTGAGAAAGGGCGCTGATGACTTCCGCAGCAATTATTCCCTTGGCGGCAGCGCAGAGTTTTCGCCGCTGACCGCTGATGAAGCAGAGATAGTTGATAAGATATTATCGGCACTGGATATAGGCCACGCCGGGATCGACCTGATATACCACAACGGCCGCCCTGTCTTCAACGAGCTGGAAGACGTTGTGGGCAGCCGGATGCTGTATAAGTATACGGATATTGATGTGGTGAAATTATTCCTGGATCATATTTTAAAGAACACCTGCAATGCGTGATACAGATGCAGCTGCCATGCTTTCATGTCGTGGACGCCGCCGGGGATCACATAGAACTCATAATTCTCACCGGGCTTAAGGTAAGGGCTCGCTTCCACTGCTTTCTCCATAATGTCTTTGTGCTCTGCATAGGCCATGTCGTCGGTGCCGTTTCCGCAGAACATGTAATCAAGCTTAAGTCCCTTCTTATCGCCTTCTTCCAGAGTGGTGCAGATACGCTCCACTTCTTTTGCATGATCGCCGTGAGGTCCGCAGCAGCCGGAGAAAGGTCCGTACCAGGAGAACAGATCAAAGTTACGGTACAGAGCTGCACGGTAGGTGGTCATGGAACCCATTGACAGGCCTGCGAAGGCGCGGTGCTGCCTTGTTGCCACCAGGTTCGCATCGGATACATCGCCGCCGCAATAGGTTGAATACTTCTTCTCCACAGCGGGGATCAGATCCTTTCTGAGTTCCTGATAAAACTGCTCGGGTCTGTCCTCGTTGATGCCTTCCTTATCGTACTCGCCGCGGTAGAAGGTTGGCGTAACGATGATGCAGGGTTTGCAAATGCCCTTTGCTATCATGTTATCCAGGATGGTGACGGTATCGGGGAAGAGCTTGAACCACCACTCCTCCATAAAGTTTCCACCATGCATCAGATAGAGTATGTTGTATTTCTGCGATGCATCATAGCCGTAAGGCAGATAGACCCAGGCACCCTTGTGTATGGGCTTGGAATTGCCCTCGTCATAGGTGAAGGAATCGTATTCGAAGCGCTCCACGGAGCCCTTCTGCGCACATTCTTCAAGCATCTCCTTTGGCATTTCGTAAACGTAGTTCATGATAAATATACCCCCTTATATTAATATAATCTTTCAAGATTCTTCGGGCTAAAGCCCTCAGAATGACACGAACTGTGGTGTTTTGTCATCCTGAGCGTAGCGAAGGATCTTTTACTATATGCTCCATAATCGCTTCTGCTGCGTTGATGCCTGTGCAGTCATAGAGGTTTTTAAAGTGTGCATTGGAATTGACTTCGCATAAGACAGGCTCGTCGTCCGGGCCGAAAAGTATATCCACACCGGCGAAGTCCAGGTTCAGTACACGGCAGGCGTCCAGAGCCATCTGCTTCTGAGCGGCGCTTACTTTATCCGTATAATCTGTGGCGGTGCCGCCGTTGGTGATATTTGCGCGGAAGTCGTTTGCATTTTCACGCAGCATGACGGCGATAACCTTGTCTCCCACCACCTGCAGACGTATGTCCCTGCCTTCCGAAGATGCAATATATTCCTGTATGATATAGGGTCTGTCTCCGCAGTCTCTGATACATTCTGCCAGTTCCTTCTCATCCGCAGCCAGCGCTACCTGCTGTCCGAAGGAGCCGAAAGCCTCCTTTACCACGCAGGGGAAGCCTATCCGCTCTCTCACGGTAGCTGCCAGCTCTTCATCCATCAGCCCGTCGGCATGGAATTTCTTCGGCGATATTATTGACTTGGGCTGCCGTATACCGGCATGTTCGCATTTAAGCCAGGTCAGGGTTTTGTCGTCACAGTCCTCGATGGCCGATGCGGGATTATAAACCCGCAGGCCCTGCCGCTCCAGTTCGTAAGCCAGGCGCACGTCCTTATCCCAGAAGAGGATAAAGTCCGGCTTATCCTTAAGCTCATAGCCGCTGCGGGCCAGTTCCAGCCACATGGCGGAATTGCTGCAGCGTTTCAGCTCAACGTCAAAAGGAGCTGCCGCTGCTTCGAGCATGGCGAACAGCTCCCCGAATTTATCGTTCTTTACAAAATGATTTACTATCAGCCGGCCGCGCATCAGACAGTTATCTGTGAGAAGATCTCGCCGATCTTTCCGTGCAGGGAATAATTCGCAACGGAATCCCTTGCGGTGGCGTCGTAATTGATAAGTACCAGTTTATCTCCGCGGTAATAGTCGATCAGTCCTGCTGCCGGATAGACAACCAGGCTGGTACCGCCTATTATCAGCATATCCGCTTCCATGATGGCACGGATGGCGCCGTTCATGGTGTCGGAATCAAGCCCCTCTTCATAAAGCACCACGTCCGGCTTGATGTCGCCGCCGCAATCATCGCATTTGGGAATGCCGTCCGCCTTATAAAGATATGAAGCCGGAAATCCCTTGTGGCATTTCTGGCAGTAATTGCGGAGCACGCTGCCGTGAAGCTCGTACACAGTCCTGCTGCCGGCGGCCTGATGCAGCCCGTCGATATTCTGGGTGATCACGGCTTTAAGCTTGCCGGCCTTCTCCAGCTCCGCCAGCTTAAGATGCGCCGGATTGGGCTTTGCGGGATTTTCCCCGCAGGTGCATTCCAGCAGCTTGTCCTTATAGAAGTCGAAGAACTCTTCTTTGTGGCTCACAAAGAAGCTGTGGGAAAGCATGGTCTCCGGCGGATATTTAAATTTCATGTGATAGAGGCCGTCCACGCTGCGGAAATCCTTGATGCCGCTTTCCGTAGAAACGCCGGCGCCGCCGAAAAAGACTATGTTATCGGAATGGTCTATGAGATCCTGAAGTTTTGCAATGCCTATTTCCATGTGGATACCTCACTATAATTCTACAATATCATCCTGCGTAAGGACGCGGATGCCGGCGCGGGTTAGCGCGGCTTCTGCGGTCTTGTGGTCGCTGACGCGGAATATCATGTAAGCCTTCTGGGGCTCCTTGCCCGCCGAAAGAGCGTAGATGTACTCCAGGTTGATACCCGCCTCGGTGAAGACCTTAAGCACTTTGTTAAGGCCGCCGGGTACATTGGGCACTTCAACGATGACCACGCTGGTGAGCTTGTTGATGTATCCCGCATCCTTAAGCACTGTGGTAGCGCCGTAAGGATCGTCAACGATGATCCTCACGATGCCGAAGCCATCGGTCTCTGCCAGCGAAACGGCGCGCATGTTGATATTATTCTTTGACAGCACGTCCGTCATCTCGTCCAGTCTGCCGGTCTTATTCTCAAGAAATATTGAAATCTGTTTTACACTCATATCGTAACCCTCCTTATCCCCTATTAGATTTTTCTGTTATCAATGACCCTGACAGCCTTGCCTTCGCTGCGGGTTATGCTCTTGGGTGCCACCAGAGTGACCTTTGCCTTGATGCCCAGCATGCTAAGCATGCCCTTGACCAGATCCGCCTGGCGCTTGTTGATCTCCTTGATATCATCGGTGAACATCTCGGGAGTCATCTCTACATGCACATCCAGGGTATCGGTGTTGTTCTCGCGGCCAACGATGATCTGGTAGTTTGCCTGATAGCCATGCTCAAGGAGCACGGTCTCGATCTGGCTGGGGAATACGTTAACGCCGCGGATTATCAGCATATCGTCGGTACGTCCCTTAGGCTTGGCCATCTTGACAAAAGTACGGCCGCAGCTGCACTTGCCACGGGTCAGCGTACAGATGTCGCGGGTACGGTAACGGAGCATGGGGAATGCTTTCTTATCGATGGCGGTGAATACCAGCTCGCCCTGTGTTCCGTCGGGAAGCACTTCCTCCGTATCGGGATCGATTATCTCTGCGATAAAGTGATCCTCATTGATATGCATGCCGTTCTGCTCGCAGCATTCAAAAGCAACGCCGGGGCCGGAAAGCTCTGTCAGTCCGTATATATCATATGCCTTGATGCCCAGGGTATTCTGGATATCGCGGCGCATCTCCTCGCTCCATGCCTCAGCGCCGAAGATACCTGCCTTTAAGGGGATATCATCGGGAGTAAGGCCCATTTCCCTCATGCTCTCACCAAGATATGCCGCATAAGAAGGGGTGCAGCAGATGATGGTAGCATTAAGGTCACGGATGAACATTATCTGGCGCTCCGTATTTCCCGATGACGCCGGAACCGTCATACAGCCCACCTTCTGGGAGCCGCCATGCAGTCCCATACCGCCGGTGAAAAGACCGTAACCGTAGGAAACCTGAACTACATCTTCGTTACTGCCGCCGGCTGCAACAATAGCCCTGGCGCAGCATTCCTCCCACAGGTCCAGATCGCCCTGTGTATAATAGGCTACCACACGCTTGCCCGTGGTACCGCTGGTTGAATGGATACGCACCACGTCTTTCTTCGGCACGCCCAGCAATCCGTAGGGATAGGAATCCCTCAGATCATACTTGGAAAGGAAGGGCAGCTTGTGAAGGTCGTCCACAGACTTGATGTCATCGGGTGTAACCCCCTTCTCTTCCATCTTCTTGCGATAGTAAGGCACATTATCCCAAACATGCTTTACCTGCTCCACGAGTTTTTTATTCTGCATCTCACGTATAGTTTCCTCAGAAGCACATTCGATCTCTTCCTGAAAATAACGCTCCACCGGTATTACCTCCGTCTTTCTAAAATATAGTGAAAGTATAGCACATGCACAAAGTCAGTGCAAAGAAATTATTGTGAATTCTCTATGTTTTCAACTCCGCTGTGGTATTCGTGAACAAGGCTTTTATAGCCCCAGCTCTTTATGGTGTCGTAGCTTATGCGGTAATTGCCTTTATAATGCCTGCCGCTGACGCACCAGCGCACATACTGCTGCATATAGGCGTCCAGTTCCTTCAAACTCTCGTCAGTCGTGATGCAGGGGAAGAACCAGCGGCTCCAGGAAAAGGCGTTATCCTCGGAGCGGGTATAAAGCTTGTGGTTCATGGCAGTGATAAAGCCCTTGGCTCCGCGCTCGGGAGGCAGCTTCTTCTCTATGGCCCAGCGGCGCAGGGAATGAGCCTTACGGCGCATCTTATCCTTCATCTTGGTCATAGTGACGCCGGAGAGATCAATGCCATCCCGCCCTATTCGGAAGCCCAGATATTCCACGGCTTCGCCGCAGCCGTATTCACAAAGCTTGTCGGGATTGAGTTTAAGCCCCTCCGCAGCCAGGCGGTCCAGCAGCTCTGCCTTAGCTTCATCAAGCCTCTCCCTGCTGTCCGTGCAGATAAGGATATCATCCGAATAGCGCAGATACAGCAGATCCTGCTTTTCAAAATACCTGTCAGTATCGTTAAGATATACATTTGCAAAAAACGGCGCTACGGGAATGCCCGCCATGGCGCCACGCTTTAAATGAAGCTCATTTCCTTTGGCATCAAGGGCGGCGTCGGCCGTGAGCATTTTTTCAAACAGGCCGTAGAGTCTCCCGTCCTCCTCTTTAAGAAAAGACAGGCGCTCCAGCAGCCTATCGGTATCTATGGAATTGAAATAATCGCTGATATCAGCCTTGAGACAATAGCAGTCTGCGCTGCCAAGTCTGCCGCTGATCTTCCTGATGGCGTCTTTAACGCTCAAAGTGGGCCGGAAGGCATAGCAGCAGCCGGAGAAAACACTGTCATAACGGTAAAGCGCATAACAGATATATTTTAAGATCCTGTTAAAATCATCGGGGTAAGAATAGACCGTGCGCTTCTTGGAACTGCCGGTCTTGTTGATCACTATCTTTGAGGGCAGGGGCGGAATAAAGTCCGCATCCGCCAGACGCTCCGCTAAGGGAAGATAAGCCTTATTATCAATGAATTCACGCCAGGATAGGGCCTCCGCCTTTGTCAGATGGCGGCTGCGCAGCCTGTAGCTTATAAACTCCTCCCAATTAGAACTTTCGGAAATTGAACTGATGATATCCATAAGAAATAAAAAAGGAAAGAGAAAAGTCTTTGAAAGAAATAAAGCTTGCTTATTTCTACAGGGTGGTACGGGACACGGCAGCCTGCAATGCCATTTTAAGTCCCCCGCTGCACCCGCCGCAGGCGTGATATCTCACATTTCTCTTTCCGTTTTTCCTTTTATCTGATCTCCAGTGCCTCAACTACACGCTGTCTTATGTAGTTTACGCCATTCGGAAGATAATCGAAGAAATCCAGGATCCTGATCCCGTTCATTTCACAGTACGTACGTATCGCCCTGTTGGCAGCGTGATCGTATTCCGTGTATTTCTTCCAGAGTCTTATAATTACGCTCTTCCCGTTATAGGTGAGGATGTAATTAAAATCCTGAGGCAGGCAGCGGTTTCCGCCGCGTGCATAGATCTGGCGACCTGCCTGTGCCTCCAGATAATCAGGAGCGATGTTGAGGTCGACCTGACAGCCCGGTAAAGCCGATGTCACGTCATGAAGCTTGACATCGAACGGCCTGGCATCCTGCGTAGCCTGACGCTCAAGGCGCCTGGTCTCTTCCTGATAGGACTGCTGCATACCCGGAGCAGGCTGCTGAACAGGCTGCTGCGTGGTATCGGATACTATGTCGGTTACCGACTTCGCCAGCTTGGCGATACTGTCAAATAGACCCATGGCATTCTCCTTTATAAAGATCCTTCGCTTCGCTCAGGATGACATGCACTCTTACATCTTTTCTTTGATCTGCTCGTACAGGCCCTTGCCGTCTAAGCGGTACTTCTGAAGAAGGGCGCCTGCGCTGCCGCTCTCGCCGAATACATCGTAAACGCCGATGCGGTGAACCTTTGTAGGGCACTCCTCGGAAAGAACCTCGGTAACTGCGGCGCCAAGGCCGCCGATAACCGAATGCTCTTCAGCGGTGAATACCCTGCCGGTCTTCTGAGCTGTCTTAACCAGGATGTCCTTATCGATGGGCTTGATGGTGTGGATGTTGATAACATCAGCCTTGATGCCGTCAGCTGCCAGAAGCTCTGCTGCCTCCAGCGCAGAATTTACCATAATTCCGGTAGCAACAATACTTATATCGCCGCCTTCCCTAAGCTGGATGCCCTTGCCGATCTCGAACTTATAACCGGGATTGTCATTGATAACAGGAACGCCTGCACGGCCGGTACGAAGATATACGGGTCCGTCAAGCTCGCATGCTGCACGAACAGCTGCCTTGGTCTCTACATCATCAGCGGGGCTGATAACAGTCATGCCGGGGATGACACGCATAAGTGCGATGTCCTCAAGACACTGGTGGCTTGCGCCATCCTCACCAACGGTGATACCTGCATGGGTAGCGCCGATCTTTACGTTAAGATGGGGATAGCCGATGGAATTGCGGACCTGCTCGTATGCGCGCCCTGAAGCGAACATAGCGAAGGTTGAAGCCCATACCAGCTTGCCACAGGTAGCCATACCTGCTGCGATAGCCATCATATTGCCTTCAGCGATACCGCAGTCAATGAAGCGGTCCGGGAAAGCTTTCTTGAAAACGCCTGTCTTGGTAGCTGCGGAAAGGTCTGCATCCAAAACTACCATATTGGGATATTCCGCACCGATCTCTGCCAGTGCGTTACCGTAACTCTCTCTGGTTGCGATCTTCTTAACATCTGCCATTATTTCAAGCCCTCCTCTATCTTATCAAGGTCTGCCATAGCTTTGGCAAACTCATCATCATTGGGCGCCTTGCCGTGCCAGCCCACCTGGCCCTCCATGAAGGAAATGCCCTTGCCCTTTAAGCTGTGAGCTATGATCGCGGTAGGCATACCCTTGGTCTCGCGTGCCTCTTTGAAAGCTGCGCGAAGGGCGTCGAAATCATGTGCATCAACATTGATCACATGGAAATTGAATGCTTCGAACTTCTTGTCGATGGGATAAGGATTGTTGACCTCTTCGATGGGTCCGTCGATCTGAAGTCCGTTATTATCAACGATAACTACGAGATTATCAAGCTTCTTTGCGCCTGCGAACATGGAAGCTTCCCAAACCTGACCTTCTTCGATCTCACCGTCGCCCAGAAGGGTGTATACGCGGTAAGAAGCGTTATCCAGCTTGCCTGCCATAGCCATGCCGGCTGCTGCGCTGATGCCCTGGCCCAGTGAACCGGTGCTCATATCTACGCCCGGTGTGCACTTAAGTGAGGGATGACCCTGCAGATGGGAACCCAGCTTACGGAGAGTAGTGAGCTCTTCCTTGGGGAAGTAGCCTCTCTCTGCCAGTGCCGCATAGAGACCGGGAGCTGTATGTCCCTTGCTCAGTACGAAACGGTCCCTGCCGGGATCCTTGGGATTCTTGGGATCTACGTTCATCTCTTCGAAATAAAGATAGGTGAAAATGTCGGCTGCGGAAAGTGATCCGCCCGGATGTCCCGCGCCGGCTGCATGGGTGCCGATAACAACGCCCCTGCGCACTTCATTAGCATGACGCTTAAGTTCAAGATTATCCATAATTATCTCCTTTTTTTAGGGAATTTTTATGCAACTGTTACATTATAACATGAGAAAAGATAGATTTAAACAGGGCAGAATATATAAAATAAGATCCTTCGCTTCGCTCAGGATGACAAAAAGCGGGGAGACTCAGAATGACACCATACCAGACGCTCCTCAGAATGACACGGAACCGGGCTCTCCTCAGAATGACAGGGCATGTCATCCTGAGCGCAGCGAAGGATCTTTACTATTCTACGACTAATAAGAACTCCGCCGTATTGCTTTCCTTGCCTTCGCTGTCGACAACGTACATCTTGAGACGGTAGTGGCCGATGCGGGTGAGGTCGTAGCTGCCTTTTACAACAAGGTGGTTTAAGAGATCCTCCTTGCTGTCGGTATCATCATAGACATTACTGATGTAATCATGGGGGTCGAAGATATCACCCTTGCTGATGGTGGTACCGTTGGCGGAAAGGCGCAGGACAGGCTCACCGCCAAGACCCACGCGTATGGTTTCCTTCTTTCTGGAATATTTGACCATCAGATCGGCGGTAACCACATTCTTTGAAGAATCGCTTACGGCATAGACCACCTTTGCCATGCCCGTAGCCTGTATGGGTACTATCTCGTATACAAAGACATCTTTGCTGAGGTCGCCGTCCTTATCGTCCCAGGCGCTTACGCCCGAAAGCAGATCGTCATAGGGATCGCCGTCGGTATAGCTTAATTCGCCGGCAGGGAGGGTGATATAAGGCACAGTGGTATCCTTCTGATTTTTCAGAACAAAAGAAGCCGCAATGAGGCCTGCGGAGAGAAGGGTTAGTATGACAAAGTAAAGTATTTTCTTCATAATGTTCTCTTTCTGAAAGATCCTTCGCTTCGCTCAGGATGACACGGGCTGTAGTGTTTCGCTCAGGATGACA
>CAMVRS010000062.1 GCA_947169935.1 uncultured Lachnospiraceae bacterium | reverse complement strand
CATGGCGGTAAAAAGAGAGAAAACACCGAAAAATACCGCCGGAAAGAGCCTGGGAATACGAAAAACAAAGGACCATGGCGGTAAAAAGAGAGAAAACACCGAAAAATACCGCCGGAAAGAGCCTGGGAATACGAAAAACAAAGGATCATGGCGGTAAAAAGAGAGAAAACACCGAAAAATACCGCCGGAAAGAGCCTGGGAATACGAAAAACAAAGGACCATGGCGGTAAAAAGAGAGAAAACACCGAAAAATACCGCCGGAGGCTGCCAAAATTAGAAAAAAGGAGTTTTCAATTAACACTATACTCGTCATACGTATATTTAGTATAATACACTTCAGGAGGCCACGACCGGCCATCACCAAAACGAAAAGGGGGGTCATTAACATGGATCTGGCGCAGATGATAAGGAACAACGAGGTTTTCAGTAAGAGATTCGACTATTATTCTTCGTTGGGATATTCGGAGAAAGCAGCTACGGTTCTTTCCGTTCTAACATACGGGAACAGGGATCTTTCCGAGCTGATAAAAGAGCTGGGCGGTGAAAGGATTCTGGAGAAGCTCTACGGCTGGCTTCTTGAAGCTGAGGGCAGGGATCCGCAGTCGGCAGTAAGTGATTATTTTGTTAAAAAAAGAAGAGTGGAAAGTGAACCCAGGCCTTCATTCTTAGGAGGACTGTTTGGCGGATTGAGCCGCGCAAAGAGCGCACCCCGTGGAAGAGGCAGGGCTGTCGAGGATAGCGGAGCCCTGTATGAGGAGTGCGTCGATATCGAAGAACCTGTCGTAGGCGCAGCTGCTCCGGCAGCGACCCCCGTGATGGGAATGAGTTCTGCTATGATAGTGGGAGGCGCAGCAGGCGCCATGCCGGGCATGGGTATGATCAATAATATCGGTGCCATTCCGAACCCGGGTGATACCGGCGCCCTTCCGAACCTGGCTGAACTCACCGCCACGGACAGCTATGAGAAGATAGAGGAGAAGGATGCGAAGAGCCCGCTCACCGCACCCACCTCCACCTTCCGCATGACCACGAATACCTCATCCATGGGTATAATACTCAATCAGATCCGCAGCGGCCGCAGTGTGGACAGATCGCAGGTCAGGATAGAAGAAGTCCTCAACTATTTTGATTATGATGAGGAACCCCCTAAGGAGGAGATCTTTAAGATAAGCACGGAGCTTTCAAAGACCTCCGACGACAGGGAGCTTCTGTACGTTTATGTGGGCGCAGGCGGCGAAGTGAAGGAATACCAGAACATCGTACTGCTTCTGGATGTTTCCGGCAGCATGAGCTCCCAGAACGTGCAAACACAGCAGGCCATCGCCACAGTGATCAGCAAACTCAAAAAGGGAGACAAATTCAGCCTCATAACCTACAGCAATAATGACGAGACCGTTTTCGACGGTTTTGAGATAAACGGCGAAGGCGACAAGGAAGACGTTATGGGCCGCGTGCTCTCACTGGTCATCACAGGCTGCACCAACGGTTCCGCCGGAATAGAAACCGCATATAAGATAGGTGCGGAGCACTATAAGGAGAACGGCAACAACCAAGTGATACTGATCACCGACGGCGATCTGAATTTCGGCATCACAAAGAAGGATGGCCTGGAGAAGCTGATCGAGGAGAAAAAGAAGAGCAACCTCTTCCTTTCCGTGATAGGCACCGGTCTTTACAACTATAAGGACGACAAGCTGGAAGTGCTTTGCAAGCACGGAAACGGTACCTACTGCGTAGTCAACAACCTTGAGGACGTAGACAGATCCGTTAATAAGCGTTATGTGAGCCTTGCCAATATCGTGGCAAAGGATGTCAAGGCCCAGGTTGAATTCAATCCCCGCTATGTTAAGAGCTACCGCTTGTTGGGTTATGAAAACCGCGCCCTTGCCCACGAGGATTTCGTAAACGATAAAGTGATATCCGAGCCTTACGGCGCCGGCGGACACGGCGTTGCCCTTTACGAGATAGAAAGCTGCGCGACAGAAGGCGAAGTTAAGCAGGAACTCAAATACCAGAGCGCCCAGCTTACCGATTCGGACGAACTCTGCACCGTAAAGATCCGTTATAAAGCGCCTCTTTCCGATGAAAGCACCGAGCTGGCTAAAGCAGTGAGCGCAAAAGAATTCAAAGAAGACAGCGAGAATATCAGGCTGGCACGCTTCCTCTACTGCCTTGGAGAGAAGCTCCGCAAATCCGATAAGCTCAGTCCCGCCGACGAAGACTTCTACGCAGCCATGCTGAAGGACGACGCATACCTCAAGCTTCCCGGCGGCAACGGAGAGCTTCTCCGCCTGATCGTCGGGTACCTGAATTAAGCCTATCCGCCGTGTTTTTCGAAAAATAAGGGGTAGAAATTCTGTGATATCGTGATATAATCGGAATTAGGGTAACAAAAAACTATATAATGACAGGAGGTAAGGTATCATGGTACAGATCGACACTTTTAAATTCGGTACTGTTGGGGTGGATGACAGCAAGAAAATTACCTTTGAAGCAGGTCTTCCCGGTTTTGAGGGGCTTAAAGAATTTGCGCTGATCCATGACGAAGAAAAGGGCAGCCCTGCGCTTATGTATCTTCAGTCACTTGAGGACAAGGATGTGGCTATCACGGTGGCAAGTCCTCTGGCATTGACGGATACCTATTCGCCTGCTGTTGAGGAGAAGGAGCTGGAGAGCATCGGCGATGTTAAGGAAGATAACATCTTCGTGCTGGTTACCGTTAATATCCCTGAGAAGATCGAGGATATGACCGCAAACCTTAAGTCGCCCATCATCATCAATACCGACACCAATAAGGGCGTTCAGGTCAGCGCTGCAAATGATGAGCTTAGCGCAAAACAGCCCGTATATGAATATCTGAAGGCAAAAAAAGGCTGATAAATAAATAACACGGGGCAGGAAAAAAAAATTTCTTCCTGCCCCGTTTTTTTTGTGCTTTTTTACGAATATATAAGCAGGGGTTAAGATTTACAAAAACCCCTGCTCATATTATAATAGTGGGAAAATCGCGGAATCTGCGTATTTTGAGAACAATTGTAAGGGATCGTTTTTACGAATGGATGATTTTTCCGCTGCGGCACTGCGTGCGAGGCAAAGCGAAGAAGCCTTCGAACGTTTTGTCAATGAGAATAAAAGTTATATATTGGGCTGCGCATCCAGAAGTCTGAAGAGATTTGTCAGGGATACAGACGACGAATGGTCCGTTGCACTTATAGCCTTTAATGAGGCTGTAAGGGTCTATGACCCGGCAAAGGGCGAATTCGGAGGCTTTTCCGCGATGGTGATCAAAAGAAGGCTGATGGATGAGGAACGGCGGCGGATCGCACATGAGGTAGAAATACCGGTCGGACCTGAGGTGTTATCCGGGGAGGTCCCGGATGATGAGGAAGGGGAAGAAGATGCGCGTATCGCAGGCCGTATAAAGCACAGCGGAGGCATGGAAAGCCGAGAAACGGCAGGCAGCACACCTCTGCAGGACGAGATCTCTGCGATCCAGTCCATCTTAGGCGGATATGGTTTTTCGTTCTATGACTTGACGGAGTGCTCGCCAAGATCACGTAAGACCAAGGAAGCCTGCAAAAATGCAGTAAAGCTCCTTCTTGAGAAAGATAACCTTTTCGAGAAGATGCAGAGGGGGCGAAACCTGCCGATCAGAGAGCTCTGCGACAAATCGGGCCTGTCGCGGAAGCTCATTGATCGCCACAGACGCTATATCATAGCGGTTGCGGAAATACTTAATGGTGATTTCCCCATGCTTGGGGAATACATAAAGGAATAGATAATGAAAGCGGTAGTACTGGAGATCAGGGACGGCTATGCGGCTGTAATGGTAAAAGGCGGCAGCATAGAACGTATCCGTGACAATGGATATAAGCCGGGACAGGAGATCGTCATGCCCCGGAAGAATATAGTGTACAGCGGCGCGTTCCGTATCGTGGCGGCAGCAGCGGCGCTTGTTCTCGTGTTTGTCGGAGGCGGTCTGACCTATGCCCGTAATTTCAGAGAGACCGGCTATGTTACTGTCGATGTTAATCCTTCCCTCGAATATGCGATGAACGCTAAATGCAGGGTCATCAAGGTTACGGCCCTTAATGAGGATGCGGAGGAAATAGCCAAAAGCCTTAAAAATACCGTTAAAGGCGGGGACCTGGAGAGTGTGCTGGAGAGCACAAAAGAAGAGTTTTACAAGGCCGGTTATCTGGGTGAGGAAAAAGATAACGTGATGCTGGTATCCGTGGTATCGGACGACAGCGCGGTACGTGAAGATCTTAAGCTTGCGGCAGAGACTGTCGCAGCACAGGAAGATATAGCGGTATATGTGGTGGAATCCACGATGTCGGAGCGCAGGGAAGCTAAAGAGCAGGGCGTGAGCACCGGACGCTACGAAGTTTCCAAGAAGGCGGCTTTTGAGAATGGTAATGCAGAAGTGCAGCCCCAGAGCAGCTCCGTAAAGGATCTGGTTGAAAGCGGAAACCTTACCCAGGTTACTGCTGAGGAAGCAGCGGCAGCAAAAGCCGTGATACAGGAAGGCGAACCTGTGACAGAGGCAGTTACTCCTACTGTGGCGGAAATGACCGCTACTCCTACGGAGAACAAGAAGCCCGGCAAGAAGCCTACGCCTACAACATCTGCAAATGATACGACATCTTCGGATGATGTTACGCCCACGGAAGGCGGTGAAGAGGGCGAAACAACGCCTACGCCTGTGACTGTTCCGGAACCCGGAAAGCCCACAGAGCCTGCGGCACCCACGGCAACACCCACACTCGCGGCTACAGCGACGCCTACAGCTAAACCCACGGCAACGCCTACGCCCAAGCCTGTGGTGGGACCTACGGCAACGCCTACATCCAAGCCTACGCCTACACCTACACCCAAGCCTATGGTGGGACCTACGGCAACGCCTACATCCAAACCTACGGCAACGCCTACGCCCAAGCCGGCAACGGGACCTACCTCAACGCCTACGCCTACACCTTTCCCGACGGTGACGCCCAAGCCTACGGTTCCTCCCACGGAGACGCCTACTCCCACCGAGGTTCCGGTAAGTACACCCACTCCTACGGAGGCGGCATCCGGGGCATCGGATAACAGAGTACAGGAATAATAAGAAGACAAGGGCGGGATTTAGAGTCCCGCCCTTTTGCTGTTAAAAAAATAACGGATCATATAAAACGCAAAAAATGAAAGGAGAAAAAGAATGAGTAGGAAAAGAAACGCAAAGGGAGTGATATCATTCCTGATGGTGATCGCGATGCTGGTGGCAGGACTTAATCCGGCCACAAGTCCGATGACTGTGTATGCCGGCGATCAGGAGGCTATCGTTGAAGACGGCCGGTCAGCTGAAGAGATCACGAATGATGATGCAGCTGAAGATGAGCCGGTTGTTTATAACGACGAAGAGCCGGTAACTGCTGAAAAGATCGAGGTTGTGGAGTATCCCTATAAGAATGAGTTTTATTTCGGTATGGGGAATTATAATGGCGGATGGTATTTTTTTGAACAGGGTGATGATTATTTTGGCGGCCTGACGCTTAAGATAACCTATTCAAACGGAGAGGTTGTTACCAAAAGGCATATCTGCAATTTCAAAAAGACGGCAGACGATGTGTACAATAATCTGTTTCAGGACTTATGCACCTGCAGGATCCTTGACAAGGATGGAAAAGTGCTTACCAGTGAACAGTATAACAAGCCCGGTGATTATACCGCGCGCGTGAGCATCGATGATGCTTATGTGGATCTTGATATAAAGGTACTGCCTCTTGACAATATGCCGGAGGTTAAGGTGGACGCCAAAGAGCCGACTCCGTTTAAGGGCGCAAAATATTATCAGGGTGCAGAGGAAGGCTATGCGAGATTTGAGGTCGGCGGCGGAAAATCCGTACAGGTAAGCTTTGAGAAGGCAGAGGAGTGCTACGATACCTGGTATGTTTATGGGTTAAGCCCCCATTATTTCGGCGAGGGAGAAGAGTTTCCTCATAGTGACCAGAGCATCAGGAGCGATAATATCATTATCAGGAATGATTCCGAAAAAACAAGGACTTATTATCTTAGCTTTTATGCATGCTGTAATGTGAATCTTTCTGTTAAGAGCGTAAAGTCGATCAAAAAAATGGAGATCGCAGAAACAAAAGCCGAAGACAGATTTTACGAATATTTTACCGGTACCGGCGAGACAAATCCCGTGAATACGACTCTAAAGATCACTTATGATGACGATACGACAGAGATCGTGGGATATGATAAGATCAAGGATGGAAACTTCGGTATGTTCCAAAGAGTGTGCGACGTATCGGGGAACATCATTTCCGCACCTTCTCCTTTTGATGTAAGCAAAAATGATCTGCACGGTCTCGCAGCCGGCAGTTATCAGATTAAGTTTTTTACAGCGGGCGATGAGGCAGTCTGCTACAGCCCCTTTACAGTGAAATCCTGGGATGCGATACCTGAGATCAAAAAGGACGTTTCGGTAAATGTCGCACAGACGACAGCGGATTCTTATTACAGCGGGGATATTTTTGCTTCGGCCGTTTATTATGCGGATCTTGAGCCCGGGGAATATACGATCTATGCCGGAGATAAAGAGGAGTTTGCCATCAGGATATTTGATGCGGAGGGAAACAGGACAAACAAAACCTCTTATGTAGGAACTGCTGAATACCTTTCGGTATCGGAAGCGGGAAGATATTATCTGGATGTCAGAGCAAGAAAAGATATCATCCTGAACCTTGTCTCAAAAACATCGGGCGGCGGCAATGAAGTTTACGACAGCGGAAAGATAGAGCTGGACGGTACGGAAGTTGCATCTCTTGCTGAGGCCTTTAAACAGATGAAAGACAGCAGTAAGGACTACGAGATAGTTATCGGCCGCGATGTGAAGGGAGAGAAAAACCTTACAATACCCAAGACCGCAAAGAGCGTGACCATAAAGGGCAGGGGGCATGTGGTGGAGCTTACCGGCACGAAGCTTACAGCCAATGCGCCGCTCACTCTTGATGATGTGTGTTTCAAAGCCGTTAACAGGAAGAACGCACCGGCGAAATTTATGATAAATGCCAAGAAGGGACTGACAGTATCCGGCGTGAGCGCGGATTCCAAGTCCTTTAAGATCAAAAGCACTGTGATAAATGCGGATGGTGATCTGACAGCAGATGTTATAACCTGCAAGGAACTTGCCCTTAACGAAGACGGCAGTGTGAAGATACCCGCAGGCTGCAAGCTCACTGTAAGCAAGGCACTGAAGGGAAATGGCGGTGAATTCGAGCTGCAGGCAGGCTTTAACAGACCTTTATCCATAAAGGGTGAGCTTAGCGGAACTGTCAGCTTTACCGGCGCAGAAGTGCTTAAGGACGGAACACATCTGCTTAAGACCTCCGCAAAGAAGATAAATGCGGATATGCTCAAGAGCGGCTTTGATGTATCGGCGATCACGGGAAATGACGGGAATACATATCTGTATTATTTAAGTTCGGGCAAAGCCTGCATCTTCGGGGAGAAGATAAACTATAACGGAAACGGCTACGGCCTTTGGAAAGATGCCGTTGCAGCCATGAACGCTGATATCAAGGCGAAGAAAACCACTTCCCTCACCGTGGAGATCTCCGGAGAAGTAAATATGGCAGGCGGTTTCAGGCTGCCGTCAAAAGGCTATGAAAAGCTGGATATACAGGGAAACGGCACCCTGATCTTTACCGGCGATATAAAGCTTACGGGCGATCTTAACATAGGCAGTGAGGTGAAGCTGAAGAAGGTTGATAAGAAAGGGAACGAACAGCAGTATAAAGTAAATTCCGGTAAATACGAGTTTACACAGGAGTAAGGTACACCTGTAATAATGCATTTGATAAAGATCCTTTGTCGTGGTAAGATGACATCAGAAGATTTGATCCTGAAAATC
Source organism: uncultured Lachnospiraceae bacterium (assembly GCA_947169935.1). GTDB lineage: Bacteria > Bacillota > Clostridia > Lachnospirales > Lachnospiraceae > NK4A136. The sequence continues at coordinate 13,482 of CAMVRS010000062.1, read as the reverse complement.
ATGTCATCCTGAGCGGAGCGAAGGATCTTTTATAATTCAAAGGAGGTGGCATCATGGCAGACACAAAATTTGTTCTTGCATTAACACGTACCTGCGGCAGCGGGGCCACTATAATAGGAAAGATGCTGGCAGAGGAATACGGCATAGGCTTCTATGATAAGAAGATACTGCGCATGGCCAGCGACGACAGCGGGATCAGCGAAGAGCTTTTCGCCCGGGCTGACGAGACCATGAAGAAGAGCCTTCTCTATAATGTTACCAGGAAGGTTTATAACGGGGAGATAATCCCGCCCGAGAGTTCGGATTATACAAAGAACGATAATCTCTTTGCTTTCCAGGCCAAGGTTTTAAAGGAACTGGCTGAGCGTGAGAGTTTTGTATGCATAGGCAGGGCTGCCGATTATGTGCTGAGAGACTTCCCCCACGTGGTCAGCATTTTCGTATATGCGCCCCTGGAGAAATGCATACAGACCGAGATGGAGCGCCTGGAGATGAGCCGCAAGGAAGCAGAAAAGCATATCCTGGACATGGATAAGTACCGCCGTGCATATTACAAGTATCACACCGGCAAGGAATGGGAGAGCCCCTACAACTACGATCTGTGCCTGAATACCGGCAAACTGAGCTACGAGCAGTGCGTGAAGGTGATAGTGGATTATATCAAGGTGAAGTTTGGGGATGTATTATAAAATTCTTCGCTTCGGATCACAAGGGTCACAAGACGATCTTCCCACCTTTTAAGCGGCATCAGGTACCTCCCGCGTTGCGGGTCCCTCCTAATGCCAAAAGGCGGGCCCCTTCTTGTGACTTTGTCATCCTGAGGAGCGCAGCGACGAAGGATCTTTATTATGTATAATCACTAAAATGACTCCAGGGTTAAAACCGATTTTGTACAGTAAACCGCTTGAAATATTCACTAAATTGTTATATACTACATCAGATTGCGGGAACAACGGGGTTTCAGAGATTCGCCATCGGATCCTGTAACCCCTTTTTTTGTGGCATCGGGCTGCAATATAACACCCGCAGATCATTTTATTGTCATCCTGAGCGAAGCGAAGGATCTTTAAAGGGAGGAAAAATTATGAAAAAGAAACTTGTGACACTGTTAACGACCGCTGTTCTCGGCGTGTCAATGCTTGCAGGCTGTACCGATGCTACTTCGGCCGGCAGCACTACAGGCGGCAACGAAGGCGGCGAAACAAGCCAGACCGCAGATCAGCCTTCAGTAGGCGGCAAGCTTAGCGGTACCCTTAACCTGGGTATGATCGGACCCCTGACCGGCGGCGCAGCTATCTACGGAAATGCAGTAAAGAACGGCGAGCAGATCGCTGTTGACGAGATCAACGCCATCAGCCCCGATTTCCAGATCCAGTACAATCCCCAGGATGATGAGCATGATCCCGAGAAATCGGTAAATGCTTACAATAACTTAAAGGACTGGAATGTACAGGTTATAGCAGGTACTGTTACAACAGGTCCCTGCCTGGCAGTAAGCGCAGAGGCAAACAGCGACAGAGTGTTCATGCTTACACCTTCAGCTTCTTCACCTGATGTTGTAAACGGCAAGGACAATATGTTCCAGGTATGCTTCACCGATCCTAACCAGGGTCTGGCATCCGCACAGTACATCGTAGATAACAGCATGGCTACCAAGGTTGCCATCATCTACAATAATTCAGATGCATATTCAACCGGTATCTACCAGACATTCAATGCAAAGGCTACTGAGCTGGGACTTGAAGTGGTTTCCACCACAACTTTCACCGATGATACCGCAAATGATTTCTCTGTACAGCTTGGTGAGGCTCAGAGCGCAGGCGCAGATCTGCTCTTCCTGCCCATCTATTATCAGCCTGCATCACTGATCCTTCAGCAGGCAAGCAACATGGGCTATGCACCCAAGTTCTTCGGTGTGGACGGTATGGACGGTATCCTTACCATGGAAGGTTTTGACACCTCTCTTGCAGAGGGCGTTATCCTGCTCACACCTTTCTCTGCAGATGCAACAGATGAGCTGACCAAGAACTTTGTCGGCAAGTACAATGCAAATTACGGCGAGACCCCCAACCAGTTCGCTGCAGACGGCTATGACTGCCCTTACGCTATCTATAAGGCACTTGAGTTCTATGCCGACAAGAATGGCGATCTGGATGTTACAGGCAAGAGTGCAGATGAGATCTGCAGCATACTGATCTCTGTATTCACCAACCCCAACTTCTCCTATGACGGTGTTACCGGAACAGGAATGGTATGGACTAAAGAGGGTGAAGTAAACAAGGCACCTAAGGCTGTTGTTATCAAAGATGGAGTTTATGTAGGTCTGTAATTAATTAAGAATAAGATCCTTCGCTTCGCTCAGGATGACATGCTTATACTGTATGACACAATGCAGAATCCGTGTCATCCTGAGGAGCGAAGCGACGAAGGATCTTTTACTAAATCATAAGGAAGAATTTTCATGCTGGCCAATCTTATCAATGGCATAAGTTTAGGAAGTGTATATGCGATAATAGCTCTGGGTTATACCATGGTATATGGTATTGCGAAGATGCTTAACTTCGCCCATGGTGATGTTATCATGGTGGGCGGTTATATTGCCTTCTGTTCCATCTCTTATCTGGGCTGGCCGCCCATACTGGCGGTGCTGGCTTCGGTGGTGGTCTGTACGATACTTGGTATCGTGATAGAGGGTCTGGCTTATAAGCCTCTTCGCAACGCCACATCCCTTGCGGTGCTTATAACCGCTATTGGCGTTTCCTATTTCCTTCAGAATGCAGCTTTGCTGATCTGGACTTCAAATACAAAAGTATTCCCCAATATGTTTGCAGGCATGGCGCCTATACAACTGGGCGGCACTCAGATAGCGCCCGTTACACTGATAACGGTGTTTGCAAATATCGTCATTATGGTGGCGCTGACCCTTTTTACCTCAAGGACCAAGATGGGTAAGGCGATGCGCGCCGTATCCGAGGATAAGGGCGCGGCTACTCTTATGGGTATCAATGTTAACCGCACCATTTCCATGACTTTTGCGATCGGCTCGGGACTTGCGGCTATCGCAGGCGTGCTTCTTTGCACGGCATATCCCACACTGATGCCCACTACCGGCGCAATGCCCGGTATCAAGGCGTTTACCGCAGCGGTATTCGGTGGTATAGGCTCGATCCCCGGCGCTATGCTGGGCGGTGTTTTGCTGGGCGTGATCGAGATCTTCGGCAAGGCCTATATCTCAACACAGTTATCAGATGCCATAGTTTTTGCAGTGCTTATAATAGTGCTGCTTGTCAAGCCTACAGGCCTTCTGGGTCATAAGGTCAGGGAAAAGGTTTAAGGAGGGAGAAAAATGGAGCTTTTTAAGAAATTAAAAAAGCATACAAAGATGTCCTTCCTGAACTACGGGATAGTCATTGTATTCTATATTGTTATACAGATACTTGCCATGAGCGGCCATCTGACAAACAGCTTAAAGGGACAGCTTATACCGATCGTTTCCTATGTTATCATGGCGCTAGCGCTTAATCTTGTGGTTGGTATTTCCGGAGAGCTGAGTCTGGGACACGCCGGATTTATGAGCGTTGGAGCCTTTTCCGGAGTGGTGGTATCAATGAGTATGGCGGGCAGCGCGCCCGAACCCGTGCGCCTTATCTGCGCGATACTTATCGGTGCCCTGCTGGCAGGCTTAGCCGGAGTGATCATAGGTATCCCCGTGCTTCGTCTTAACGGCGACTACCTTGCTATAGTTACGCTGGCTTTCGGCGAGATAATAAAGAATGTCATGAACTGCCTTTATGTCGGCGTCGACGGGGCAGGGATCCATGTTTCCTTTAAGGATGCCGGCTCTCTGGGCATGGCAGCCGACGGAAAGATACTGATAAACGGACCTATCGGAGCTAACGGCGTTACCAAGCTTTCGACCTTTATGGCAGGAACGGTGCTACTGATCATCGTGCTCATAATAATACAGAATCTGGTCAACAGCCGCACAGGCCTTGCTATCATGGCTATCCGTGATAACCGCATCGCAGCAGAGGCATCCGGCGTTCCCGTGACCAAGTACAAGCTTATAGCATTTGTTACTTCCGCAGCCATAGCAGGAGCTGCGGGCGCTTTATATGCGCTCAATTATTCAACCATCGCACCCAAGAAGTTCGATTTCAACACTTCCATACTGGTGCTGGTATTCGTGGTGCTGGGCGGTATCGGAAACATGACGGGCTCCATCATAGCGGCAGCCCTGCTCACCATCCTGCCCGAACTGCTTCGTAAATTTGCGGATTACCGTATGCTGATATATGCGATAGTGCTGATCATCGTTATGATCGCGACAAATAACGAGAAGGTGCGCGCATTTGTAAACGGACTTAAAAAGAAACCGGCACAGGAGGAAGCGAAATAATGAGTGATAAAGCGCAGACTCCCGTTCTTCAGACTTCACATCTGGGCATAGACTTCGGCGGACTTACCGCTGTTGATGAGTTCAATATCAGTATCGCGCCCACAGAGATAAAGGGCCTTATAGGACCTAACGGCGCAGGAAAGACCACGATATTCAACCTGCTGACAAAGGTTTACCAGCCCAGCCGCGGGACCATACTTTTAGACGGTAAGGATACCCGCAATATGAGTCCGGTACAGGTAAACCACGCCGGCATAGCCAGGACTTTCCAGAACATCCGCCTCTTTGACCAGCTTACGGTGGAGGAGAATGTCAAGATAGGTCTGCATGATCATGTAAAATACGGAATGTTTTCCGGCATCTTCCGCCTGCCTTCTTTCTGGAAAGAAGAGAAGCGCGCACACGAGCGTGCCCTTGAACTGCTGGATATATTCGGCATGGCAAACGAGGCCGATGTGCGCGCCGACAGCCTGCCTTACGGAGCGCAGCGCCGTCTTGAGATAGTACGCGCACTGGCTACGCAGCCCAAGCTTTTGCTTCTGGATGAGCCGGCAGCCGGCATGAACCCTTCCGAGACGGAAGAACTTATGAATAATATCAAGAAGATCCGTGATGAGTTTAATATCGCCGTTATGCTGATCGAGCACGATATGAATCTGGTAATGGGCATCTGCGAAAATATCGTGGTGGTCAACTTCGGAAAGATAATCGCCGAAGGCACTCCCACGCAGATACAGAACGACCCTCAGGTCATCGAAGCATACCTGGGCGGCAGGAAGGAGGAGGACTAAGCATGGGAAATATGCTCAAGGTCGAAGACCTGCATGTTTATTACGGCAGCATCCATGCCATAAAGGGCGTCTCCTTCGAAGTAAATGAAGGCGAGATAGTGACGCTTATAGGCGCAAACGGCGCCGGCAAGTCCACTACCTTAAATACCGTGGGCGGTCTTTTAAAGGCACGCAGCGGAAAGATATCTTTTATGGACAAAGATCTGCATGGGATAGGCGCAGATAAGGTTGTGGCGCAGGGTATGGCACTCTGCCCCGAGGGAAGACGTGTATTCCAGCATATGACAGTGCTTGAGAATCTGGAGATGGGTGCATATACAAGACCTTCTTCGGAAGTGGCTGATTCTCTTGAAAAAGTTTATGAGCTCTTTCCCAGGCTTAAGGAAAGATACCGCCAGGTGGCGGGAACCTTATCCGGCGGCGAGCAGCAGATGCTGGCAATGGGCAGGGCACTTATGTCAAAGCCAAAGCTTATGATGCTTGACGAGCCTTCCATGGGTCTGGCTCCCATACTGGTAAAGCAGATCTTCAGCATAATAGAGGATATGAATAAACAGGGTACCACCATACTTCTGGTGGAGCAGAATGCGCAGATGGCACTTTCCGTAGCAAACAGGGCTTATGTCCTGGAAACCGGCCGTATCACCACGAGCGGTGATGCAAAGGAGCTGGCGGAGAGTGAGGAAATAAAGAAAGCATATTTGGGCGGTTAAAAAGAAAGGGGAAAACAATGGCACAGAGAACAGACATTAAAAGCGTACTGATCATCGGAAGCGGACCTATCATAATCGGACAGGCCTGCGAGTTTGACTATTCCGGTACCCAGGCCTGCAAGGCACTGCGTAAGTTGGGTTACAGGATCATCCTGGTAAATTCCAATCCCGCGACCATCATGACGGATCCGGAGATGGCGGATGTTACTTACATCGAGCCGCTTAACGCTGACAGACTTGAGCAGATCATCGAGAAAGAAAGACCTGATGCGCTGCTTCCCAACCTTGGCGGTCAGTCGGGACTTAACCTCTGTGCTGAGCTTAATAAAAAAGGCATACTTGATAAGTATGGCGTAAAGGTTATCGGCGTTCAGGTAGATGCCATTGAGCGCGGTGAGGACCGTATCGAATTCAAGGAGACGATGGAAAGCCTTGGCATAGGCATGGCGCGCAGCGAAGTAAGCTACAGCGTTGACGAGGCTCTTAAGATAGCAGACGATCTGGGATATCCCGTAGTTCTGCGTCCCGCATACACCATGGGCGGTACCGGCGGCGGTCTTGTCTATAACAAGGAAGAGCTTAAGACCGTCTGCGCAAGAGGTCTTCAGGCCAGCCCCGTAGGACAGGTGCTTGTTGAAGAGTGCGTGGCAGGCTGGGAAGAGCTGGAGCTGGAAGTTGTCCGCGATAAGGACGGAAACATGATCACCGTATGCTTCATCGAGAACGTTGACCCCATGGGCGTACATACAGGTGATTCCTTCTGTACCGCACCCATGCTTACCATATCAGAGGATCTGCAGAAGAGACTGCAGGAGCAGGCTTACAAGATCGTTGACCGTATCCAGGTTATCGGCGGTACCAACGTACAGTTTGCACACGATCCCGTAAGCGACCGCATCATAGTTATAGAGATCAATCCCCGTACTTCACGTTCATCAGCGCTGGCTTCCAAGGCAACGGGCTTCCCTATCGCACTGGTAAGCGCAATGCTGGCAAGCGGACTCTCACTTTCCGAGATCCCCTGCGGCAAGTACGGCACACTGGATAAATACGTACCCGGCGGAGACTACGTGGTTGTCAAGTTTGCACGCTGGGCATTTGAGAAGTTCAAGGGCGTAGAGGATAAGCTGGGCACCCAGATGCGCGCCGTAGGCGAAGTAATGAGCATCGGCAAGAACTACAAGGAAGCTTTCCAGAAGGCAGTACGTTCACTGGAGAAGGGCCGTTACGGTCTGGGCCATGTGAAGAACTTCTATGAGCTGAGCAAGGAAGAGCTTCTGCAGAAGCTGATCACTCCCAATTCGGAGCGTCACTTCCAGATGTATGAGGCATTAAGAAAGGGTGCTACCGTAGATGAGACCCACGATATCACCAAGGTTAAAAAGTATTTCATCGAGCAGATGAAGGAACTGGTAGATGAGGAAGAGGCTCTGGTAGCTGAATTCAAGGGTAAGGTACCTTCAGACGACAAGCTGGTTCAGGCAAAGAAGGACGGCTTCTCCGATAAGTACTTAAGCGAGATCCTTGAGGTTTCCGAGGATGATATCCGCAACGCACGCCTTAAGGCCGGCTGCGAAGAGCACTGGGATAAGGTACACGTTTCCGGTACAGAGGATAGCTGCTATTACTACAGCAGCTACAACTGCGCAGACGCCAATGAGGCTCTGAAGGTAAGTGGATCGGAGGCTGTATCTCTGTCCGGAGCCGAAAGCGTTTTAGCGAGTCGGGACGGACAGAGTACAGCCGACGAGACAGGAAGTTCAAAGCCGAAGATAATGATCCTGGGCGGCGGTCCCAACCGTATAGGCCAGGGTATCGAGTTCGACTACTGCTGCGTACATGCGGCTATGAGCCTTAAGAAATTGGGCTTCGAGACCATCATCATTAACTGCAACCCGGAGACCGTGTCTACCGACTACGATACTTCCGATAAGCTCTACTTCGAGCCTCTTACCCTTGAGGATGTGCTGAGCATCTACCACAAGGAGAAGCCCGTTGGCGTTATCGCACAGTTCGGCGGCCAGACTCCTCTTAACCTGGCAGCAGACCTTAAGAAGAACGGAGTGAACATCTTAGGTACCAGCCCCGAGGTTATCGACCTGGCTGAGGACCGTGATCTGTTCCGCGCAATGATGGATAAGCTGGGCATCCCTATGCCCGAGAGCGGCATGGCTACCACCGTTGATGAGGCGAAGGCCATAGCAGAGCGCATCGGCTATCCCGTAATGGTACGTCCTTCCTACGTGCTGGGCGGCCGCGGAATGGAAGTAGTTTACGACGAAGAGAGCATCACAGATTACATGAAGGCTGCTGTCGGCGTAACACCCGACAGGCCCATACTTATAGACAGATTCCTGCATCATGCACTTGAGTGCGAAGCAGACGCCATCAGCGACGGTACCCACGCATTCGTACCCGCTGTTATGGAGCATATCGAGCTGGCAGGTATCCACTCAGGCGACAGTGCCTGCATGATACCTTCAAAGCACATCCCTGCAGAGAATCTGGAGACCATCAAGGAGTACACCAGAAAGATCGCAGAGGAGATGCATGTTGTAGGTCTTATGAACATGCAGTACGCTATCGAGGACGGAAAGGTATTCGTTCTGGAGGCTAATCCCCGCGCATCACGTACCGTGCCTCTGGTATCCAAGGTCTGCGGCATCCGCATGGTGCCCCTGGCTACCGATATCATCACCGGTTCACTGACCGGCAGGCCTTCACCCGTGCCCGAGCTTAAGGAGAGAGAGATCCCTTACTACGGCGTTAAGGAAGCGGTATTCCCCTTCAATATGTTCCAGGAAGTGGATCCCGTACTTGGACCCGAGATGCGCTCCACCGGTGAGGTTCTGGGCATCAGCAGATCTCTGGCAGGCGCCTTCTACAAGGCAGAAGAAGCAGCAAACGCAGGTCTTCCTCTGGAAGGAACCGTGCTCATTTCCGTTAACCGCAAGGATAAGCCCGAGATAGCGGCAGTTGCAAAGAGCTTCCACGAGGCAGGCTTCAAGATCCTGGCAACAGGCACCACCTGCGACCTGATCGCAGAGGCAGGCATTCCCGTAGAGAAGGTTAAGAAGCTCTACGAAGGCAGACCCAACATCCTGGATCTTATCACCAACGGTGATATCCAGCTTATCGTCAACACACCTGCAGGCAAGGACAGCGTTAATGATGACAGCTACTTAAGAAAGGCAGCCATCAAGGCGCGCATCCCTTACATCACCACCGTTGCCGCAGCCGCAGCTGCAGCCGACGGCATCCGCCACGTACGCAAGCACGGCAGAAGCGATGTTAAGTCCCTGCAGAACTGGCATGAGAGTATAAAGTAAAAGAAAAGATTCTTCGCTTCGCTCAGAATGACAGGGTACTGTCATCCTGAGGAGCGTAGCGACGAAGGATCCTGACAGAATGGTATTGTTCCACAGAACAACAGTAAGTAATAAGGAGAGAATTATGAAAAAGAAAATTGTTGCAACAGTAATGGCAGCCGTTCTGGCTGTAGGCGCTCTGGCAGGCTGCGAAGGCGGCTCAAAGGAAAGCGCAAAGGTCACCGCAAAGGTGCTTGAGTACGACCTGACCGAAGAGGAGTACGCATTCGCGATCGACCAGAACCAGCCTGAGCTGCTGGAGTCCGTAAATACTTATATCGCACAGATCAAGAGCGACGGTACTTTCGATGCCATCTGCGAAAAGTATTTCGGAAACGGCACGCCTACGCCGGTAGTGAGCGCACAGGAAGATTCAAGCAAGGATCAGCTGCTGGTGGCAACCAACGCAGCATTCGCACCTTTCGAGTACATGGAGGGTGACAATTACTACGGCGTTGATATGGAGATCGCAAAGGGTCTTGCCGATTATCTTGGCAAGGAGCTGGTTATCCAGAACATGGATTTCGACGCAGTGCTCCTTTCCGTAAACCAGGGCAAGTCGGATATGTCCATGAGCGGTCTTACCGTTACCGATGAGCGTAAAGAGATCGTTAACTTCACAACTTCTTACTATACCGCTTCACAGCGTCTGATCATCCGTTCCGATAACACCGAGTTTGACGGCGTATCAAGCGCAGCTGATATCGAGGCTATACTTAAGGGCAAGGATTCATCTGTTAAAGTAGGCGTGCAGAACGGTACCACCGGCCAGTTCTACTGCGAAGGCGATGCTGACTGGGGCTTTGAAGGTTTTGCCATGACCACTACAGGATATAAGAACGGTTCACTTGCAGTGCAGGATCTGCTTAACGGTAATCTGAATTATGTTATCATTGATGCAGCGCCTGCCAAATTCATCGCAGAGTCAATAAACAACCTGCAGTAATCAGAGATGGGCGATTTTGCACAGAAATGGGACAGATTCCTTAAGTACTTTATAGAGTACGGAGGGTACAAAAGAGTACAGGAGGGGCTTAAGAACACGCTTATCATAGCGGTTCTTGGGCTTCTTTTTGGCATACTTATAGGCACACTGATCGCGGCGGTAAGGGTAATGCCCAAATACAAGAGGCTGCCCAGGATACTGAACGGCTTCTGCTCTTTCTATGTTGGATTCTTCCGCGGGACCCCTATGGTGGTACAGCTTTTGCTGTTTTATTATGTTTTGCTGCCTATCATAGGTGTGAAGATCAGCAGCGTGCAGGTATCGGTACTGGTGTTCTCGCTAAACAGCGGTGCCTATATTTCCGAGATGATGCGTGCCGGCATACAGTCGGTGGATCCCGGACAGATGGAGGCCGGCAGGGCCGTGGGTCTTTCCTTCGGCGCTACCATGACGATGATCGTCATACCCCAGGCCATCAAGAATATACTGCCCACGCTGGGCAACGAATTTATCGCGCTTATTAAAGAGACATCGGTCGTAAGCTTCGTCGGCGCTTCCGATCTGTACGTTGCCTTTAACTATATAGGCAGCAACAGCTACGAGTTCATGGTGCCTTACATAGTCATGGCCATGATATACATAGTGATGGTGGTCATCATCACCATACTGATCAAGCTGACGGAACATTATTTTGCAAAGAGTGACAGAAGGAAATGAGTGATACTAAAGCCGTAAACACAACCGAAGAAGATATAATACTTAAAGTCGAGGGTCTTAAAAAGGACTTTGACGATAAGCATGTGCTCAACGGCATCGACCTGACCGTTAAGCGCGGGGATATCATCTGCGTTATCGGGCCTTCCGGTTCCGGTAAGAGTACTTTCCTGCGCTGCTTAAACTGCATGGAGGATCCCACTGCCGGACACATCATGTTCGACGGCGAAGATCTGGCGGATATGTCTGTGGATATCAATGTCCACAGGCAGAACATGGGTATGGTGTTTCAGCATTTCAATCTGTTCAACAATAAGACGGTTGTCCAGAATATCATGCTGGCTCCCGTGCATACCGGGAAAAAAGCTTTCCGCAAGTTAAAGGAAAAGAGCGGATATAAATCCGTTGCGGAGATAAAGGAAAAGGCGCAGAAGGAAGCCATGGAGCTTTTAAAGCGCATCGGTCTTGAGGAAAAGGCGGATGTTTATCCTTCTACGCTTTCCGGCGGACAGAAGCAGCGTGTTGCCATAGTCCGCGCGCTGGCAATGAAGCCGAAGGTCATACTTTTTGACGAGCCTACCAGCGCCCTCGATCCCGAGATGGTCGGTGAAGTGCTGGATCTGATGCGTGATGTGGCGAAGGAAGGCATGACCATGATCATAGTCACCCATGAGATGGGCTTCGCAAGGGAAGTGGCTAACCGTGTGCTTTTCATCGATGAAGGAAAGATCTTAGAGAGCGGCGAACCCGCCGAATTCTTCGGTAATCCCAGGAACGCAAGGCTTAAGGATTTCTTATCAAAGGTGCTTTAAGATGGAAAAATTCAAGGCAGGAGTTAAGGGTTTCCTGGATTCAAACAAAGCCCGCGCCATTCTTATAACGTCTGCCCTCACCTGCTTTTTCTGCTATTTTTATCTTTGTATATACGGTCACGCCGGCCCGGATTCCGTGGCTGAGGGCGTGCATTATTACAGGAATGCGGACTGGGCCACTTCCTGCGCCCGCTGGATGATCCGCTATCTCAATATCCTTTGCGGAAAAAATGTCATCATTCCCTTTATAGTTGTGATCGCATACTGCCTGATGATAGCCGTAAGCTGTATCTTTCTGGCAGATATGCTCAGGCTCAAAAAAGTGTATCATCATGTGCTGATGGCAGCTGTGCTGATAAGTTTTCCCGTGATATCCGACCAGTTCGGTTATCTTTATATGGCTCTCAGTTATTCATTCTCGTTCCTGTGCGTGGTGCTGGGAGTATGGCTGATACGCAGCCTAAAGCCCGTATTTATCGCACTTTCCGTGCCGGTATTCCTTGTGATGATAGGTTCGTTTCAGGCTTATATTGCAGGCGTTGCTGCTCTGGGTCTGATCATGTTTATGCTGGATATGCTCAGGGAGGAGAAGCAGAAGCTCTCCTGGCTGAGACTGGGACTTACTGCAGCATCCGCGCTTATTGCATGTCTTATCAATTTTCCTGTATCAAGCCTGATGATGAATATCTATCATGTGGCTCCCGCGGACCGCGTGGGCGCCTTCTCCATTGGCAGCATCATAGAGAATCTGGGCTTTACCCTTAAGTATTCATACATCTGGTTCTTCGATCCTTTCCTTGAGCAGACCATACTCTTTAAGAACAAGCTGTATGTGCTGTTCTTTATACTGCTGGCGGTATTGACGGTTATTGCGGTAGCTGCATGCTTTAAAAAGAAGCGTATTGTTCAGGCTGTTATCGCGGCATTGGCTTTCCTGCTGATCCCCCTTGCCATGAATATCTGCGTAGTGCTCTTCCCTTCAAACGGTATCTATAACGTGATGCGTTACCAGTACGTGCTGATCTTCCCGCTGGGCTTTGTATTGCTGGAGATGATGACGGAGGGAATAGCGCAGAAGGTGCTGAATGCGGTCGCCGCCCTTGCGGTGTTTATACTTATCTGCACCTATGCGTTAAGTGCCAACAGTACCTGGATCCTTAACAAGCTGATCTATGACCATACCATTCGTCAGACCGAGCTGATGCTGGCTCAGATATACGAGCTGGACGGCTTTAAATACCGTGAGACGCCCATCGTGCTGGGCGGTACCATCGAATACGATGATCTGCGCGGCATCTATGCGCAGATGTTTGAATACAGCAGGATCGGAGGCGGCCCCGTATTCTGGGAAGATCCCTACGGCATGACCACAGGCCGCTATCATTATTTCTGCGAATATCTGGGTATGGACGCCCGCTGGATAGGGCAGGATGAATACCTGGCCATCGTCAACAGTCCGGAGTTCGCCGCCATGCCCGTCTGGCCCGAGCGCGGCTCCGTCGCCATGATCAACGGCTATGCGGTAGTCAAGAACTCCGCAACCCCTCCGGGAGTGGAGTAGGAAACCGCCACCCTTTTATTATCAAGCAGAGCAAGGATCTCTAGGGCACTTAGCGCCCTATATTCAAGGGCGGAGGCGTCAGCATCCGGCACTTTCTGGCGGTAATTTTCGGGGTTATCTCTTATTTTACTGCCAGAATCCTATGTTTATGATAACTTCCGGAACCTTCCGGCAGTAA
>CAMVRS010000061.1 GCA_947169935.1 uncultured Lachnospiraceae bacterium | reverse complement strand
AGTCACAAGAAGGGGCCCGCCTTTTGGCATTAGGAGGGACCCGCAACGCGGGAGGAACCTGGTGCCGTTTAAAAGGTGGGAAGATCGTCTTGTGACCCCTGCTTAGTTAATAAGAGACGTTCATTGACTATTATTCTTTAAAAGAGCCCCCTTATCCAGGGGGCTCTTGAGTCTTTAATATCTGTCCGGCTTATTCGTCGCGCTTTTTCTTGCTGCGGCTGATGAAGCTGGGAATGTCGAACTGCTCACGGGGCTTGGTAGGCATACGGCCTGTTCCGGCAGATGCATTAAAGCCGCCGTTTGCTACTCCGTTATTGTTGAAACGGGGCAGATTGTTGGTTCCCATGGGAACACCCTGTGAAGGCATTGCATTGGGATCATCATACTGCTGCTGATCCTGCATATCCTGTACCGTTCCGGGGAATCCGTTGTTCACCGGTCTGATGGGACCTGTCATTCCTCTCTGAACCATAGCGTCATTCTGCATTCCTGCCTGAGGCATCTGCTGGTTCATGTTCATATTGTTATTGAACTGGGGTCTGTTAAGCTGGGGCATACCCACCTGCTGACCCTGGCGCATATTGTTGCGGTACTGGTTAGGATTTACCATCCTGCCGGCTGAATGGCTGAGGGGCTCATCAATGCCGGTTGCTATCAGTACGACCTTGCAGCTTTCCTGCATTTCCGGATCGTCTACATCATTGGAACCGATTATCAGGTTAACGCTCCTGCCGGTCTGTGAAACGATGTACTCGGAAATGGTCTGCTCATCATACATGGTGTAATTGCCGGCTGTAACGTTAAGGAGCACAGCCCTTGCATTATTGATATTGGTCTCAAGCAGCTTACTCTCAACAGCCTGCTTAACTGCATCCATAGCCTTTTCATCACCGGATCCGAAACCAACACCCACATGTGCAACACCTGCATTGCACATAACCTTCTTAACATCTGCAAAATCGATGTTAACATCCAGCACGTTGTTGATGAGCTCTGTGATGCTCTGTACTACCTGCTGAAGGATCTCGTCAGCTTTCTTGAAGCCTTCCTTCTTGGTCATGCGGCGGTCAGCTATCTCTATGATCTTGTCATTGGGGATGACAACCATGGTGTCGATATTGTTTCTGAGATTATCGATACCGTTATATGCGTTCTGCATACGCACATCACCTTCGTAGCTGAAAGGCTTGGTCACAACCGCAACTACCAGTGCGCCCATTTCCTTTGCCACCTTTGCTACAACAGGTGCTGCACCGGTGCCGGTTCCGCCACCCATACCACAGGTGATGAATACCATATCGGCACCTTCCAATGCCTCTTTTATCTCATCAATGCTCTCTTCAGCGGCTGCGCAGCCCACTTCGGGATCAGCTCCTGCACCGAAGCCCTGTGTGGTCTTCTCACCGATCTGGATCGGTCTTCCTGATGTATGAAGCAGAGCCTGCTTATCGCAGTTGACGGAATAGTATTCAACTCCCTCTATTCCTTCCTCCATCATGCGATTTACAGCGTTGTTTCCTGCACCGCCTACACCAACCACTTTGATCTTTACAATCTCACTTGCCTTTTCATCAGATAATTCAAACAATTTTTCTACCTCCTCTTGGTGATTGCGCACAGGATATTGTATAAATTCCCTCTGCACTCCTACTACATCGTGTAAAGACTCTCGTAGTGCTTTTTTATAATATAATTATTTGTTTTTTTACGCAACAGCTTTAGACCCTAAAAAAGTGCGTAATTTAGGCACGTTGACTCAAATAGTCAAATTATTCCTCATCCCCCTGGAAGCTGAAGGTAGTGGAATTACTGTCATATGAGCTTAAATCCAGCACGCCGCTGTACTCGCCACCCTCAACGGTTTCCATGATCGCCGCCACCTGCTGTATCTTCTCTTCCAGCATATCACTGCTGCCCATCTGTATACGCATATTGCCGAAATACAGGGTCATCTCCAGCTTCTCGTTAAAGTAGATCCTGTCGGCGCTCATTTCGTGCTTTGACAGTATCTTTGTGACATCCAGTATGGTCTGGAACACCTCTTTATTCCCCACCGGCAAAGGCTCGTACATGACTATGTGATCAAACTCCAGGCCCGTTACCAGCGGCAGCCCTTCCGTAGGCACGTCGGCATTCTCGACTATTATCCCGTCCTTATCAAAGTACATATACCGGTCAAGATACCTTATATATCCTGCCAGCGCCTTCTCATAAACTATGACCCTGATAGAATTGCGGCTCTCGACTTTGACTTCCATGGTCTCTATAAAGGGCACGTCCTTAATGGCCTTATGCCTGTATTTAAGACCTACGATAAGTGAATTATCGCCAAACCATCCGTTCTCTACGATCTTCTGAATTTCTGAAGTCGTATAATGCTTATTGCCCTGTACCATAATACTGGTGATCTTAAACTCATTGAGCACATAAAAGAATGCTCCAAGTAATATGCAGATCACGATCTCGGCGATCAGGATATTACGTCTTCTTCTTATGGAATCATCCATATCTCTCACCGGCTATTATTCCTTGCCACCCGCAGTACCAGCCCCACTTCAACCATCAGAAAGAGCGCAGACGTGCCTCCGTAACTGATAAAAGGCAGACTCACACCTGTATTTGGCATGGTATTCGTAACAACCATTACATTCAGTATCGTTTGCAGGGCTATATGTATCATAACGCCTGTACACAGAAGCATTCCGTATATATCCCGGGACTTAAGTGCTATCTGCAGGCAGCGCATCACTATCGCTCCCAGCAATATCAGCACAAATGCAGCGCCGATCAAACCGCCTTCCTCACAGATAGCCGAATAGATCATGTCATTATGGACCTCAGGAACCTTGCCCAGCTTCTGCACGCCCTTGCCTATGCCCTTTCCGAATACGCCTCCGGAGCCTATAGCATAAAGTCCCTGAAGGGTCTGGTATGCACCTTCATAGTAGAAATCCGGATTCGTCGGATCTTCCCAGATAAGAATACGCTTATAACGGAATTTCATTGTATCTATATGTCCCGCAGCAGCTTCCGCATGGGCTATGGTTATCATTCCCCATATTACGGCCGCCGCAGCCGCCGTATAGATGATGATCTGCCACTTCCATTCCTTTGTTGCGGAAAAGAGCATCAGCACGCCTATACCCGCGATTATTATCGCACTGGAAAGGTTATCAGATATTATATACACAAGTCCGGCACCGGCCATGGTGACCACGAACGGCACTGCATACCCCCTCAAGGTATTGATCTCATCTTTCTTTTCAGCGATATATCCTGCAATATAGATAAGCACCGCCACCTTGACTATCTCAGCAGGCTGTATCTGACCGGCAGGCCCCAGGTCGATCCAGCGTGTCGCTCCGTTTACTGTCTTACCCAGAGGAGTCAAAAGCAGCAGTACGGACCCCAGTGAAACCATCAGCAGCAGAACCCTGATCTTCTGACTGCCTAACCACCTGATAAACCGATACGGCATCAGATATATAAATCCTATACCGACTATACCGATAACCTCTGCCAGGATCTGCTTCTTTAAGAAGTTTGACTGGGCGTCAAGGTTGGAAGTATAGGACGTGGTGGAATAGACCATCACCGCCCCTACGACCATAAGTCCGAACAGTGCCAGGATTATTGTAGCATCCGGGAGGACTATAGCCTCACGTTTATCACGCTTCTTTCTTCTGCGTTTTTTTCTTACTTCATCCTCCATCCCTTACAGACCCCTGACCAGTTCCTTAAATATACGTCCTCTTTCTTCGTAGTTCTTAAACATTCCCCAGCTGGCACAGGCCGGTGATAACAGTACCGCCTCTCCGGGTTTGGCCAGCTCTGCAGCCTTTTTGACCGCCTCTTCCATATCAGCCACCATCACTATATCCTTAAATCCATGCGCGATGGCACATTCTTTTATCTTCTCCGCAGTCTGTCCCAGCAGTATCAGATATGAAACCTTTCCGTCAAAGCTCTCTATCCACTCATCATATTCGCTCTGCTTATCATAACCGCCGCCTATCAGCACGGTCTTCTTCACCATAGCCTGAATGCCCTTGATAGCCGCATCAGGATTGGTTCCTTTGGAGTCGTTATAGTAGTCCACGCCATTGACCGTAGCGGTAAATTCTATCCTGTGTTCCACCGCAGTAAAGGAGCATACGGAACTGATGATCCTTTCCATAGGCACTCCCGCCGCTGCACACATCGCTATGGCCGCCATTACATTCTCCACGTTATGTAAACCGAGCAACTTCATATCATGTATATCCATAAGCTGCGTCATGCCACCCATATCCATGTTAGCCGGGAAGCGGGATACCGCATAGATCTTGTCATCTTCGTAATACAGATTTACTGCAGGCCTGTCCGCAGCGTCCAGTCGCCGCATCGACGAGAAGTACGATACCTTCGCATGACAGCGGTTCTCCGCAAAGTCCCTGAGCCTCTCATCCTCATAGTTCAATATGCAGAAATCTCCGCCTTCCTGTCTCTTTGATATCGCTTCCTTGCAGGCCGTATAGACCTCCATGGTATGATGACGGTTCAGATGGTCAGGCGTGATATTCAGTATCGCAGATATCTGCGGATGGAAAAGATCGGTCGTCTCCAGCTGGAAACTGGAAACCTCCAGCACCACCGTATCGCTTTCCTTGGTTTTGAGAGCGATCTCTGTATAAGGTTCCCCGATGTTCCCCACTACATATACGTTTCCGTCAATACCGTTATCAGCATACCAGTCCCTCATGATATGCCCGGTAAGCGCGGTAGTCGTTGTCTTTCCGTTTGTTCCGGTTATAGCTATCAGCCTGCCCTTTGAATAACGGTAAGCCAGTTCTATCTCTCCCCAGACAGGTATCCCAAGAGCCCTGAAGCTGTCCACAAAAGGAGTATCCGTCGGGATACCGGGGCTCATGACCAGAAGCACGGCATCCTTCTTCTCTTCTTCCGGCAGCTCACCGGCGTAAACATGGGTATTGGCCGGTATCTTCTTTATAAGCTCTTCTATATCCAGGCTCTCGTTCTGATCAAAGAGAACGATCTCCGCTCCCACCTGATCCAACAGCTGTGCCGCCGCTATGCCGCTCTTACCCGCTCCCATAACTATGACTTTTTTATTCTTTAATTCCATATACTCCTCCAATAAGATCCTTCGCTGCGCTCAGGATGACATGTTGCCGGATACTTCGCTGCGCTCAGGATGACATGTTACCGGATACTTCGCTTCGCTCAGGATGACATGACACCAGATTCAGGATGGCATTTTTTAAACCAGTGACAGCAGGGCTATCGCTGCCGCAATTATCGTTATAACGGTAAAACGCGTCATTACCTGCGTTTCTTCCCAGCCGCTCTTTTCAAAATGATGATGAATGGGTGCCATCTTAAAGATCCTCTTTCCGTGAGTAATTTTAAAGTAAGATACCTGTATCATTACCGACGCCACTTCTATCACATAGATAATCGCCACTATAGGCAGTAACAGGGGAATGTGAAGCGTATATGCAGCCCCCGCCACAAAACCTCCGATGGCAAGAGCTCCGGTATCTCCCATAAAGACACTGGCCTTATTCGCATTAAAGAGCAGGAACGCCAGTAATCCGCCTAATACAGCAGCCGCTATAACAGCCACTGCAGGCGCCGCATCACCGCCCAGCATAAATGCCGCAGCAATAAAGAAAAGTGCTATCGCCGCCGTGACCGAAGATGCAAGACCATCCACACCGTCTGTGAAATTAGCTCCGGTATCGGTTCCTATCACAGCCACAAACAGGATAGGCAGCCCCAGGATCCCCGGATCCACTTCGGTCTTCAAAAACGGAACGATCATGTCAAGATTTACATTCGCATACTTTATCAGGAACCATGCAAAAGCCGCCGTAACCAGAACCTGCAGTGAAAATTTCTGCCATGCTGCAAGCCCTTTGGAACGCTTAAGCACCACCTTTATAAAATCATCAATGAAGCCTATCAGCCCGAATGCGACGATCAGGATCATCATCGGCATCATTTCCGGATATTTTTTTCCGAAAATGATGGATGCCACTCCTATCCCCGCCAGAAAGATCAGCCCGCCTATGGTAGGCGTGCCGTTTTTGGCTTTATGGCTTTCAAGCCCCTCTTCCCTTACAGTCTGCCCCACTTTAAGCTTAAGCAGAAGAGGTATTATAAAAGGCCCCAGCGCAGCGCTGACAGCAAATGATACAATTAATGAGATCAATACATCTTTCATCTATATTCTCCCCCGCTATTCCCTGGGATCGTCTTTTTCTTCCCCTTCATCTCTGAGGACCGTGATCTCTTTGGGATTACCGTTTTCATCCTGGAATATACTGGAATCGGCGTTTAAAGGCACACCGGTTTCCGGATCCAGAGGTTCCCGGTTAATAGGATCGATCGCATATCCTTCTTTATCTCCCCTAAGCTCTGTAACTTCCTCCTCAGGTTCCATCGGAACGGGTGCCGACGCCTCATTCTGCGAAGCAGAATTGGCAGATGCGCTGTTCTGGTTAAGCGTATCCTTAAGTCCTTTTTCTTCCAGCTCCTTACGCTCTGCAGCCGTAAGCGGCTCGGTCATAAATATATGAAGATAAGGAAGTATCTCTGTTAATATATCCTTGCAGAGTATGCAGGCGTTACGGGTACCGTTTTCCTGTGTGGCAGTATTAGGTCTGTCAATGACCACGTAGATCGCGATCTGGGGATCATCTGCCGGCGCAAAGCCCATAAAGGAAACGGTATAGTCTCTCTTTCCCTGACCGGAACGCTCTGCTGTACCGGTCTTTCCGCCTATACGGTATCCGGCGGGACGCGCCCTTGTACCGGTTCCTTCATCAACAACGCCTATACAGTAGTCGATCATCAGTCTTGATACGCTCACGGACACCACCTGGCGCACAACGGTAGGCTCGACATTATCCACCACCGCACCCGAAGAATCCTTGATCTGCTTTACCATATGCGGCTGATAATAATAGCCGCCGTTGACAAGGCTTGCATAAGCGCTTATGTTCTGTATCATAGTGACGTTAAAGCCCTGCCCGAAAGTTGAAGTCATGAGCTCTGTGATACCCATATTTTTCTGATTGAATACCAGCGATGCGGTACGCATCTCTCCGGCCAGATCTATATTTGTACGAAGGCCGAAATTGAAGTTCTTCTGGTATTTCAGGAATTCATCCTTGCCAAGCTTCTGGCCTATCAGCATCAGGGCTACGTTACAGGATTTTTCCACCGCTTCCTTTAGAGAGATAACGCCGTCGCCGTATCTCTGGTGGCAGCGTATCGTTGTAGCCTTGCTGCCCTCACCAAAAGTCAGGTATCCGCGGCAGTCAAAACTGTCACCGTCATGTATAACTCCCGCATCCAGAGCTGCAGCCACAGTAAAGGTCTTGCAGACCGATCCCGGCTCATAAGACTGGGATATACAGAAATTCTTCCAAAGCATCTGGCTGGCCTTTTCCAGCCGTTGCTCTTCTTTCTTTTTTATTTCCTCCGGGGTTTCCCCTTCAACAAGATCATCTTCCCAGCCACCCAGCCTGGCCAGCTGTTCAACCTGCATATCGCTGTACATGGAAAGATCTTTGGGATCGTTAAGATCGTAATACGGATAACTTGCCATAGCCAGGATCTCACCGCTGTGGATATCCATCACTATGACGCCTGTATTATCGGCGCCCATTTCGTTTTCACGGAATTCGCCGGTGTGCGCTATATCATATTCTTTAAGTTTTTCCTCGCAGACGCTCTGTATATAGGAATCTATCGTGGTTACCAGGGTATACCCGTTCTCCGCCGGGACCACAGTACGCTCAAGCGCATTCTCTGCGGTAAGATAACCATATTCGCGGCCGTTCCTGCCGGTCAGCACATCATTGTAATACTCTTCAAGCCCATACTGACCTCTGCCGTCGGCTGTAGTAAAACCTATTACATCGCAGGCCAGACTGCCGCCGGGATATGTACGTCTGAATTTATCTTCAAACCAGATAACCTTCTTGTTTATCGTAGGGAGCTTGGTCTCCCTGTTCTTATTATCCTCTGTAACAGTCTCGTTATAATTAGCCACATAGTTCTCATATTCCATGCGCTGCTCATAATCAACTGTACCCAGGATATGGTACTGGCTCTCGCGGTTCTCATCCAGATATTTCCTGATCGTCTCCTTGTCGAGCCCCATCGCAGTACTGATGGCATTTAATGTAGTCTCTATGGAATCCGCATCATTCCAGGCCATCTTGCTGTCGAGGATGACATTATATACACGTTCGGAATAAGCCAGAAGCGTTCCGTTGCGGTCCAGTATCGCTCCGCGCTGATACGGTATCGCTCTGGAATCATATTTCTGCTGGTTGAGCACCTGCTTTTTGTAGCGCTCCCCATTGTCCCTCATTATGGTCCAGGTTCTGAAGATCAGAAAAGCAAAAAACATTATCATGAATATTCCCATGATAATGATCTTTGCTGATATAGTCTGTGACATTGAAGAGCCGCGGGACTTTCTTCCCCGTTTCACCCTTCTTCTTTTCTGTTCTTCCAATTTCAGTACTCTTTCCGTTCTATTCTGTCATCTACTCGTAAGTCGGTACATCCGTATACTGCTTTACATAGTCCTCGATCTGCCCCGAATAGGATATTATCTGTCCTTCGCTGGCACGCTGCATGCCCAGCTCTTCTTCCGCTATACGGGCTACTTCATTCATATCAACCTTGCTTATGATGCGCTCTTCGTAGAGGTCGTTGGATCTTTTGAGTTCCTCATACTCCGAAAGTTTGGAAGCATACTGGTTCCTGCTCATGGTAAGCGTATTCTGGGTCCTGATAAAAAACATAACGGATGCTATCATCAGCGAAAATCCCGCAAAAAGCACGAATATGGTAGATAAGGTAAGCCTGACACCGCCTTTTGCCTTGCGGCGCTCCTCCCTTATAGGATGGATATCAGCTACCCTTTCTTCTCTTCTTTCTGCATGCTGTCTAGCTGCTGCTGCCATTTTCTCTGTCTCCTTTTATCTTTTCTCAAAAACTCTCAGTTTAGCGGGTTTTGATCTGTTATTCTGTTCAAGCTCCTCTTCGGAGGCCGTTATCGCCTTACGGCTTATAACTTTTCCCTTGGATACTTTCCCGCATACACACTGTGGAAAGTTTGGCGGGCAAGTGCAGGGCTTTTCAAGTCTCCTGAAAGTTTCCTTCACCATCCTGTCTTCCAGTGAATGGAAACTTATGATGCAGAGCCTTCCGCCGGGTTTCAAGAAATCCACCATAGGCTCTATCGCCGTCTCCAGCACATCCAGCTCCCTGTTGCAGGCTATCCTTATTGCCTGGAAACTCCTCTTTGAAGGATGTCCGTCCTGCCTCATTCTTGCCGGTATAGCAGCCCTGATCAGCTCGTTCAGCTCAAAGGTGGTCTCTACCGGTTTTTCCTGCCTGGCCTGTACTATCTTTTTTGCAATGTTCTTTGCGAATTTTTCTTCGCCGTAATCCCTTATTATGTGAAAGATCTCCGTCTCACTGTATTCGTTTATTATGGTGTAGGCGCTTATGGGATTGCCCTTATCCATCCTCATATCCAGCGGCGCATCATAGCGATAAGAAAAACCTCTCTCCGCATTGTCCAGCTGGTAGGAGGAGACCCCCAGGTCCAGCAGTATGCCGTCCGCTCCGGCTACGCCCCTCTGCGTCAGATCCGATACTGCATTTTCAAAGTTGTTCTTTATCAGCGTTACCTTGCTGCTGTATGCCTTAAGCCTGTCTGTTGCGGCAGCCAGGGCTTCATCATCCTGGTCAAAGCAGTAGAGCTTTCCGTTTTCATCAAGCCTCTTTGCTATCTCACTGCTGTGTCCGCCGCCGCCCACGGTCCCGTCCACATAGGTTCCGCCGGGCTTTATATCCAGTCCCTCAAGGACTTCATTTAACAATACGGGGATATGAGAAAATTCCATCATCCGCCTCACATATCATCGTCATCATCATCTTCTTCGTCTTCCGGCCATGCAAGAGATATCTGTTCTGCGCAGTCAGCCATATCAATGTTCGATATCAGATCAAAGTACTTATCTCTTGACCAGATCTCTATATATCTGGTTCCCTGGCTGAAAAGCACTTCCTTGTCTATGCCCGCATAATCCTTAAGGGTACTCTTTAAAACAAAACGGCCCTGCTTATCAAGTTCCACCTCACACATGCCGCCAATAAAGATCCTTTCATAATCACGGACATTCTGCATGTTGTGATTCATCTTCTTTATACCGGCGCGAAGGCGTTTCCATCGTTCCGTCGTCATCAGCCAGAGGCAGTTATCCAATCCTCTGGTCAGGACAAAACTGTCAGTCAGTATCTTGCGAAATCGTGAAGGTATGGCAAGCCTGTCCTTGTCATCAAGGGTATGGCAGATCTCTCCATTGGCTCTATCTTTTTTTTCGATATCGTCTTTCAATTCTTCCCCACTTTATTACTAAATAAATCCACCTTTTCCCTCGCAAAGTCAATTTTAAGACATCATAATGCAAAAATCAAGGTTTTTTACAAAAAAAATAAGGCCAAAAGCCTTATTTTACTGGATCCTTCTTATATGGTATCGAACCTGTATTCGCCTACAATATTTAGCCTTCTTTTTCTTCTTTCTCCTCTTCCACCGCCTCTGCTCCGGCAGTTTTTGTTCCGGCAGCCGGCAAACCTTTTTTCATCCTGACCCTGACAACTATATCCGTGACCACCGCAAAAATGAAAAGGCACATTCCCAGTGCCTGGGAAACAGGGATGTGGGTTCCGGGTATCAGCAGCTGGTCCACTCTTATGCCCTCTATCACGAAACGGATTATACCGTAGCCACCCAGATACATCAGGGTACATTCACCCTTGAAAGCTTTCTTCTTACCATAGATAAGTATTATTATCAGTAATATCAGGTTGCAGACACTCTCATAAAGAAATGTGGGATGAACCTGGATATAATTGGCTCCCTCCGGGATATGAGCACTAAGCTCAGCCGTAATGTCCCTTGCGCGTACAGCTTCTATTGGAAGGCGCATAGCGAATAATCCGTCCGAATAGCCGCCAAACACCTCACGGTTGGTAAAATTACCCCATCTTCCCCTGATCTGCCCCACCAGAACGCCGGTAAAGGCGGTGTCGAGCATCTCAAACATATTCTTTTTCTTAATCTTTGACCAGACGATAACGGTAGCCGTTCCGGCAATAACCCCGCCGTATATGGCCAGTCCTCCCTGGCGGATATTAAGAATGCTCAGCAGATCATCCTTATAATACTCCCAGGCAAAGATAACATAGTAGATCCTGGCTCCCAGTATACCGATTATCAGGGTGTATATTCCCATTTCGTAAAAATCATCGGGATTCTGGCCATCGCGCTTCGCCACTTTTGAAATGAGCAAAAAGGCCAGCACCACACCTATACCTATGATCACGCCGTAAAGCATGATGGTAAAGCCAAAGATGCTGAAGCTGCGCGGCACATCCTTAAGATATATACCCAAATTGGGGAAGGCTATATCGCCTCCGTTCATCCAGTCAGGCATTGCTTTCTCCCTTATACGTTAAATCTGAAGAGTATAACGTCTCCGTCCTTAACGACGTAATCCTTGCCTTCCATTCCGACGATGCCCTTCTCTCTTGCCGCTGCCAGGGAACCGTTATCCAGAAGATCCTGATAATTAACAACCTCTGCCTTGATAAAACCGCGTTCAAAATCCGTATGGATCTTGCCTGCCGCCTGGGGAGCTTTGGTACCTTCCTTGATGGTCCATGCGCGGCATTCATCCTCACCTGCAGTAAGGAAACTGATCAGGCCCAGGAGCTTATAGCTTGCTGCGATAAGCTTATCAAGACCGGAGGACTCTACTCCCAGATCTGCCAGGAATTCTGTCTTTTCTTCATCTGAGAGTTCGGATAATTCCTCTTCCAGCTTAGCAGATATCACAAACACGCCGTTACCTTCTGCCTCTGCCATCTCACGTACTTTCTGCACATAGGGATTGCCAGCGCCGTCATCTGCCAGATCATCCTCTGCCACATTGGCTGCATAGATAGTCTTCTTGGCAGTGAGCAGATTGTATTCTGCAAACGCCTTCTGAACATCCTCGTCATCCGGCACTTCAAAGGTTCTTGCCGTATTGCCCTCATCCAGATGCTTTTTCAGCGCTTCGATCATATCCACTTCTTTCTGAAGTGTCTTATCCATCTTGGCCTGCTTTACCACTTTGGCATATCTTCTCTCCAGGATCTCTATATCCGAAAAGATAAGTTCCATATTTATAGTGTCGATATCACGTGCCGGATCCACCGAACCATCCACGTGGATAACATTTGAATCCTCAAAGCAGCGCACCACATGTACGATAGCATCCACCTCACGGATATTGGCAAGGAACTGGTTTCCCAAGCCTTCTCCCTTGGACGCACCCTTTACCAGGCCTGCGATATCAACGAATTCGATAGCAGCATGGGTCACCTTCTTGGTATGATACATCTCTCCCAGCTTCTCTATACGTTCATCCGGCACCGGTACTATACCCACATTCGGATCGATCGTACAGAACGGAAAGTTCGCAGCCTGCGCTCCCGCCTTGGTAAGTGAATTAAAAAGTGTCGACTTGCCTACGTTGGGCAGACCCACGATTCCTAGTTTCATATTTATTTCCACTCCTTCATTTTTTATGCTTCTTTTATATAAATAAAGAAGCCCCAAGTTAGCCAATATATATTATACTAACCGGGGCAAAATTGCAATGTTATTTTATCTGATCACCGTGCGGCTGAGATAAATGCAATGTCACAGCCATTTGGCGGGGTCAAGGCCTCTGCACAGAGTGAAGTGCCCTTTGCCGTCTTCCGTATATTCGACAGGCTTCTTGACTCTGCAGCTTTCGGCGCAGTACCTGCAGCGGTCTGCAAAAGGACAGCCCGGCGGCGGAGCCGTAACGGAGGGCACCTCATGTACCGTGCCTTCCACTTCATCGGTAAGCTTAGTCACCACTCCGGCACGCAGCAGCTCCTGCGTATAGGGGTGCAGGGGATTTTCGAATATCTGCTCCGTACTCCCGTATTCAACGATCTGCCCGAAGTATATGATCGCTATGCTGTCGCAGAGATAACGCACACTGGCTATATCATGCGATATATACAGATAGCTTATCTTTTTATCTTTCTGCAGATCATGCAAAAGGTTGAGGATCTGACCGCGTACCGATACATCCAAAGCCGAAACAGGCTCATCCAATACCAGAAGCTTGGGCTCTAATGCAAGCGCTCTGGCTATGGCTATACGCTGCAGCTGTCCTCCGGAAAACTCATGCGGGTAGCGGTCTGCAAACTCCGGCGATAATCCCACCATTTCGAGCAGTTCTGCCGCCTTCTTTTTTCTTTCCTCACGTTTGAGTTTCCGGTTTATGGAAAGCGGCTCATCAAGGATCTGCCCTACGCAAAAGCGCGGATCAAAGGAATCCAGCGGATTCTGGAAAACCGCCTGCACTTCTTCCCTGAAGCTCTTCCACTGCTTCTTTCCGTAAGTGGATAATGACTTTCCGCGATAACTCACCTCCCCCGCAGTGGGTGGCTCTATCCCGAGCACCACGCGTGTGGTAGTCGTTTTCCCCGAACCGGATTCACCCACCAGTCCCAGAGTCTTTCCTTCTTCTATCGCAAATGATATGTCTGACAGACAGTGCGCTGTTTTAGTTTTTCCAATGCCAAAGCCTACCTTATACTGCTGCTTTACGTTCTTCAGTTCCAGGATCTTCGCTGCTTCGTTCATCTGCTCTGTCTGCTGCGTTCTCTTCATTTTTCTCATTCTCCTCTGCCATTAAGATGCATCTGTGAAGATGCTCTATGCTGCTGCCCACATACATCTGTGTATTCCTTTCAAGACATTTCTTCGTACAATGCTCACAGCGATCCGTAAAACGACAGGTGGAAGCCGGATTTAACAAAAACGGCGGCTGTCCGTTTATCGTACTTATCCTGTCTACCTTAACTGCATGCGGATTAGCTGCTGACAGCAGAGCCTTCGTATAAGGATGTATCGGCTTATTCATTATGTCTTCGGTCTTCCCCTCTTCTACGATCTGTCCCGCATACATAACCGCGATGCGGCTGCACATCATCTGTATGACCCTTATGTCATGTGATATCAGAAGTATCGCTGCTTTTGTCTGTCTCTGTATCTTTTTAAGCAGCTGCATGTATTGAAGCTGGACCGTTGCATCCAGAGCCGTAGTAGGCTCATCGGCAATTATCAGCTTTGGATCCGCGCCGATGGCAATACCGCCTGCGATGCGCTGCAGCATTCCCCCACTCAGTTCGAAAGGATACGCTTTCATCCGGTCCGTGGGGATTCCCAGAAAAGTAAATATCTCCTCTGCCTTGCGATAAGCTTCTTTTTTATTTGCACCGGTATGGCGTCTAATGGTTTCGATAAGCTGATCACCCACGGTGAAAAGCGGATCGAGCGCGCTCATAGGATTCTGCATGATCATCGACACTTCACCGCCGCGGTAATCCTGCAGCTGCTTTTTATTAAAAGAGAGTACATCCCTTCCTTCAAACAGTATCTCCCCCCCTGCTATCCTTGCACCCACTTCGTTTGTGTAGCGCATTATGGAAGTGGCTGTCATGCTCTTTCCGCAGCCCGACTCGCCTATTATACCGAAGCACTCTCTTTCATTTACAGTAAAACTCACATGATCCACAACCTGAACTCTGCCTTTATCATGCGGAAAATACGTGACCAGCTCTTTAACTTCAAGTAATGCCATAACTACCTCCCGATCGCTTATGCGCCTGTATTCTTTTTAGGCTCCAGCGAGCGCTTTAACCACTCACCCAGCAGGTTAAAGGATATAACCGTGATCACCACCAGTATTGTAGGGAAAGTCGATTCCCACCACGCCACATGAAAAGTATCGCGGCCTTCCGTTATCATGTTTCCCCAGGTAGGATTGGGCGGCTGCACACTCAGCCCCAGAAAGCTTAAGCCCGCCTCGGCCAATATGCTTGATCCTATAACCTGCACCAGCAGCACTATGATCAGATTTAACTCGTTAGGTATCAGATGCGTGTATATTATGCGATGCGCCGACGCCCCCATAAGCTTAGCCTGTGTAACAAAAGCTGATTTTTTAAGCGTAAGTGTACGGCTTCTTATAAGCTTTGTAAAACGCGGCCATACCGAAAATGCTATAGCGACCACTACCGATATAAACCCCTGAGGCATGAGTATCGCCAGCATCATAGCGATCAGCACATGCGGGAATGCCATAGTGGCATCGCAAAAACGCATTATCACCTTATCAAGGATACCGCCGAAATATCCTGCTGCCACTCCAAGGAAGGACCCGAAAAAGCCTCCCGCCAGTACAGAACAGAGCGACACCACCAGCGATACGCGTCCGCCGACTACCAGCCTGCTCAAAAGATCACGTCCCAGATAATCGGTCCCCAGAAGATGAAGCGCAGAACCCCCGCTTATAAATGCGGGCGGCAGATACTTATCACTTAAGCTCACCACCATCGGATCCTGTGTTAAAAACAAAGACCCGATAAGACCGTTCAAAATGAACAATACTGCAAAGAATCCTGCGATATACGGAAAGCGGTTTGTTCCGCGTCTTTCCTTTTTATCTGTTTTTAAAACTATATCCTTTTTTTCTGTTGTACTTATAACCGCGCTCTGCATCATACCTGCCCTCTTATCCTGGGATCGATCGCTGCATAAAGAATATCCGCCAGGAAATTCACTACTATCACAATAAGCGTCATCACTACCACCAGCCCCTGTACCATGGCATAATCTCTGTTCATTACCGACTGATAGGTAAGAAGACCTATCCCCGGCCATGCAAACATCGTCTCTGTTATCATCGTGCCTGTCAGCTGCATTGCCAGCATCATGGACAGCATGCCTATCACGGGAATAGACGCATTCTTAAGAACATGTTTAAGTATCACGTTATGCTCCTTCATTCCCTTAAGCTTCACCAGCTTGATGTATTCTGAATCAAGTATCTCCACCATGCTGTTTCGAAGCACAAGAGCGATGTTAGTTGAGAACAGAAGTCCCATCGTCACACTGGGTAAAATATAGGACGCAAAACCGCTGTTGCCTGCTATCGGCAATACCCTGAGCCTTACGCCAAATATATCAATGGCCAACATCAGCACAAAGAAGCCCGGTATGGCATGACACAAAGCAAAGAAACTCAGAAAAAACTTATTTAAGAATGTTTTCCGAAGAAGCGTTGAAAGTATCCCCAGCGCAAATCCAAGTACCGTAGTTACCAGCATGATCGACAGCGCCAGACGCACGGTATTCGGAAAACGTGTGGCAATCGAATCCATTACAGGCTTTCTGGTCGCATAGGAATTGCCCAGATTTCCATGCAGCGCTTCTTTAACGAAATATACAAACTGCAGCGGAAGCGGTTTATCCAGACCAAAGTTTGCCATATACACTTCACGCTGCTCCTGCGTTGCATCCATCGGGATATAAATATCCTCAGGACTTCCTGTTGATCGCGTGATCAGAAATATCGCGATCACAACGATCAGCAAGGTTGCTATTGACTGTATCAGTTTGTCCAAAACATATTTGAGCATAGTCCCACCCACAATAATGCTTACTTCTTGATAGTCTTATAGTATTGAGCGGTAAATCCACCTTGATTGTTACCATAGTCTGCCAGCCAGGTTCCTACCTTGGGCGATACACCCCAGAGCTGGTCGATGTATGCCACACCGAAGGTATACTTGAGTTCGTCATCTACTTTTGTCATCAGCTGAAGATCATATTTGTTACGTTCCTCCAGAGTATCAGCCTCAAGGCCCTTCTGATAGATCTCGTCAACACTTACATCGTTACGTATTACAGAGCATCTGCCTGTAGTTGTATAGAATATCTCTTTTGCAAGCAGACCGTTATTAAGACCGCAAGGCGATGAATGAAGGAATACTGCGCCTACGCCTTCCTCTGTGAGCTCCTGTCCGTTACCGCGGAGAAGCTGCATCTCAAGCGTCTCATCCAGCTGGTGGAGCTCAACCTGTACGCCCACAGCCTGCCAGTAGCTTGCGATCAGCTCTGCCAGCTGTGCGCGGAAATCTCCTGATGCCACGTAAAGCCTTACTGTCGGTTTTTCAAATGCATTGGGATAACCGGCCTTTGCCAGCAGTTCCTTTGCCTTTTCGGGATCATATTCGGTAGCCTTCCATGCAGGATCCCAGTGCTCGCCTATCTCGGAAGCTTTCCAGTATTTTTCCGGCGCTGCATAGCCGTTAAAGAATGCATTAACGATATCTTCACGATTGATAGCATAATCAAGCGCTCTGCGCACGTCTTCATTCTGAACCGCTTCACCTGTATTCTCCCATGCACCCTGTACAAGGATAGCTGTCATAGTCGTCTTTGCCAGATTCTTTACACTGATATTCGGAAAGCTCTCAAGTTCCGCAAGATTATCAAAGTTAAGCGATGCTATATCCACTTCACCTGTCTTTAAGAGTGCAAGCTGTGTGCTGGCTTCGGGAATATTGCGGACGATGATCTTCTTATACTCGGGATTGTCTCTCCAGTGATTTTCTACTGCAGTAAGGGTTACCGATGTGTCCGGAACTATCTCGGTTATCTGATATACGCCTGTCCCGATGGGATGGTCGTTGAAATACTCCTCGCCGTTTGCTTCGATATACGCCTTGGGAAGGATACGGATACCGCTTATGGATGATAAGAAGAAAGGATAAACTTTCTTTAAATGTACCACGAAGCTGTACTGGTCGGGCTGTTCAAAGCTCTCGACATAATTAGTAAGTGTTGCGCCGTTGATGGCGTCGTCCTGCATATAACGGTCGTACGAATAAGATACATCATCTGCTGTTAAAGCATCTCCATTCTGGAAAGTAATTCCCTGACGGATCTTAAAGGAATAAGTGAGATGATCTGCAGATTCCTCAAAGCTCTCTGCGATAGCTCCCGCTACATTTCCGTTCTCATCCGTATAGGTAAGGCCGTCATATACTGCATCAAGAACATACTTATTGAGCATCGTCATTGAAAATACCGGATTAAAATTCTGTGTATCAAAACCTGCTCCGGCGAATACCAGTGTGTCGTCATCGGCAACTGCGCTGCCTGCCGCCTGTGTGGGATCAGCATTGCCGGCTGCCTGTGCATCCAGCGCCAGTCCATTGTTTCCTGCAGCCGATCCGCAGCCCGCCAGTGAAAACGTAGTTGCTATCGTCAAAAACAATCCTAACAATTTCTTTTTCATTTATAATTATTCCTCTCTTTCTCTGATAAACTTCTTATGAAGCGTTTGCTAATGATCTTTCTTTTCTTAATTCCTCTTCAGCTTCTTTTATAAAGCTGTCGTCTATCCAGGCGTCTACAGCAAAGTCATTCTCTATGAATCCTTCTTTTAAAAGAAAATCTTTCTGCTGACGTATCAGCTCTACCAAGTCCTTATCCAGATTCGGCTTATCGCGTTCATCCCAGCCTTCGGGACGCGATGCACGGATGTGTTCATATTCCGCTCCGAACTGTCCGCCGGTTCCAAGTCTTATTGCTTCATCCCGGTGAGTGGTCTCCCAATCGGATGCCTTTAAGAGTTCCTTCAAATAAGTGACTACCAGATCCCTGTTCTTTTCTGCAAATCCACGGTCAACCGTTATTGCCGAAGGATATATATTATTTACCTTAGGAAGATCCGAATCTGCTATGTCGATAAGTATCTTTCCGTATCCGCGGCTTATTACCTGATAAACCAGTGAGCGGTGTGAAAAGAACGCATCTATCTTTCCCTCCTTTAAGGCTTTCATATCGCCCATATGGGTGGGAACGTAATTATCTTCTATCTTTGGCTGTTCGCCGGGTGTTCCCTTGATCCCCATAAAGCGGTGTGCCTTCTCGAGCTCTTCATCCGGATAGCTGTCCACAAAGGTCACCTCATCCCTGCCGATACCCGCCGCTTCAAGTACTGTAAGATATCCTCTGAGTGCCATCGCCCTCATAGCATTGACAAGCGATGTATCCTTACGCGCCGGCAGTGCCAGGCGTTTTCCGCGAAGATCCTGTATCGACTTTATATCACTGTCGGGCGCCACTATTATCGCGTGAGACTGCTTTACGGCGCTTAAGCCTATCAGCAAAGTATCCGTGCCTTTTGAGTGACTCCATATAGGAGGCACGTTTCCCCCGTCGCGAAAAGCAAGGGGCGGCTTCTGTGTTGTATGAAGTGATCTTAATGAAGGATCCAGTGACTGAAGCAGCACGATCTTTGCATTCAGCTTTTCATAGGCTTCTTCAAGCCAGCCTGTCTGATATACCAATTCACTCGCCCCGCTGACGGGACACCTTGTAACTATCACCTCTCTTATTTTTTCATCTGCCATTTTCTGATACCTCCTTTCTCAGTTTATTGATATTTTATCCATCAGGCTTATGGCTTCCTCAGCCAGATCCTGACCAAGTCCCGGCAGCTTGGGGACTTCTACGAAGCCATCCACGGCATCATATTTGTATTTACCGTAGATTGCATTCTCTTCATTAAGGTAATGAACATGGTGTTCATGTGTAACGAAATTGGGGATCGCCGCCTCCAGATGTACTGCTGCCGCATGTGTGAAAGGCCCGCCGCAAACATGAAGCGCAACTCCTGCATGAAATATATCCGCCAGATCCGCTATCTTCTTTCCTTCCGTGATACCGCCGGTGTTGCAAAGATCCGGCTGAACTATCTGTGTGGAATGATTCTCAAGGAAGGGTAAAAACTGCCAGCGCGCGCAGAGTCTCTCTCCTGTTGCAATGGGAATATTTACGCGATCCGCTACCAGCTTCATGTCTGCAGGATAATCGGTAGTCACGGGCTCTTCATAGAACCATATGTTATGCTTCTGTGTGGCATTTGCGATCGCCACTGCCGCATCAACTCCCGTTGCTGCATTATTCTCAAGGATTATCTCCCCGTCATCTCCAAGCCCTTCTCTTACTGCGGCCACACGTTCTTCAACTTCTGCAAGCATAGCTTTGGTGTATCTGGTATATGGACCTACTATGCTGCGGCCGCCGTCTTTTGACATTCTTATGAAGTTTGCCTTGACAGCTTTATATCCTGCCTCTTTGGCAGCTTTTGCCACTCTGTAATAATCATCTGCAGTAAACAGATGCTGCTTTGTATCCGGCCATCCGAATTCGATGTGGCTTAAATAAACCTCGATGCGGTCACGGAGCTTGCCGCCCAGAAGCTTGTATACCGGGACATTCAATGCTTTACCCTTGATATCCCAGAGTGCGATATCGATCGCAGAGTATGCGGAAACTGTCACGGGATCACCTGTAGAAATGCCATGCAGTCTCTGCCATATACTTTCGGTATTAAAGGGATCTTCACCGATAAGTGTCTTTGAATACAATTTAAGAAGTTCGCAGACTGCGGGAATGCCGCGTCCGATCACTATTGTCTCCCCAAAGCCATAGAAGCCTTCATCCGTATTGATCCTGATAAAAAGCATCTGATGCTTTCCCGGATAGAACGGACCGTCTTTTGTGATATAAATATCGGTACCTGTTATCTTCACCTGTCTCATCCTCCCCTGTCTTTATGTAATAGGGAAATCATAAGGCAGCCAATATGCTTTGTAAAATTCCCAAAACAGATATCCGGCTATAACTTTTGCTTATCACACCTTTTTGATCAGTTCTCTACGTAGTGTATAAAAAAAGAGCAAGTCCTTTTGTGGAGTATGTTTTCTGCATCCTAAATTCTCACTCCACTTCTATAATATATATTCCAACTGAACGTCAAATGGTTCCGCCTCTGCCAAAATCTCATTAATCTCCTCTGCATGCTTACAACCAAGTGCAGCGTAAGCTGTCTGTGATTCTTTTGAGGAATGACCCGATATGTACAGTTTATCTGCTCCAAGCTGTAGAGCCTCTCCACATGCCATTGCAAAAAGCTTCCTTCCAATGCCCCGGTGCCGATATTCCTCTGAAACCTGAAAGCAGACCAGTTCCACGTAATTTGCTGTTTCGCCAAAAATGTGATGTGATACGGTTGCGAAGCCAATAATTCGCTCACCATCAAATGCACCAAAACCTGTTTGATCCTGGTTCATATGCTGAACTATATTCTCAGCGATTACCCGGCACTGTTCTATCGTCCAGTCTTCGATAAAGGGATTAGGCACAAGTACCCATTTATTATCCACTTCTCTCCAGCACTCAGTAACATCCTGATGGCGGACAAAAGAATCCAGCGAATGTGCGTTAAAACAATTGTCATCTAATCTCTTATATTGTATTTCCCTCATCTGTATAATCTCCCAGTTTTTTAACATCGCAGCCCTTGCTGGCGTAATACGCAAACATTTCATCCAGCTTTTTCAGATCATAACTCGTTACACAATCAGATATCACGTGCACTTTGTATCCTGCCTTT
>CAMVRS010000060.1 GCA_947169935.1 uncultured Lachnospiraceae bacterium | reverse complement strand
ATATCTAATACAACGATAGGAGGATAATTTATGTATTTTGGTTTTATAGATGAGATAGTAACACATAAATACAGACTTGAGTTCGTTATCCGGAAGAATGGTAATCCTATCTGGAAGGATACGGAGAAGGCTGTTGACCAGCTCTTTGCTGATGTAGACGCCCAGATCACCGATTCAACGTGGCTGGACGACGAAGATGAGGTCTCCATAGAAATATCTTATGAAACGGAGGCGCATGTTCAGTCCGCAGATGCCTATTGGGACGAAGACGGCGGCGATCCCGGATATGAGGAGATAGAAGATGATGTCTCCCCGGAGGATATCGAAGCGGCAATCAAATCATACGGGAAGTCCAGGATGACCATCCTGGAGGACGAATTAGAGTCATATTAAATGAAAAAGAGTTCCTGTCAAAGGGAACTCTTTTTATTTTCGTTGACTCATTTAAATATATCCGTTCAGCCAATATCGGAAAACGAAAAATCATGATTTATGAGTATATTCATACCACCACGATTTAATCCTACTCCAGATACCACACGTTTTGTTGTTGCCATATCCTTTAACAGTAGCGAAAGAGTTCAGCTTGCCATATCCCTTAACGGTAGCGAAAGAATCCAGCTCATTATCGGAGTTCTTAAGTTTTTTGATGATTATCTTGGAACGGCGCAATATATTATCCTTTGTATCTGCAGGAATCGCATATTCAGAGGATATTTCATCAACAGAGGTATCCCTCAGCTTCTTGATTATTATCTTGGATCTGCGCAGCACATTATCATTGTTATCTGCGGGTAAGGCTATATCAGAAAAGATATCTGTATCTTCGATATCCCATGTTCGGATCACGTTACCGGCGTTATCGTTTATAGACAATTCAGTTACAGCGGGCTGTGCGGTTCCAACAGTAGCAGCGGTTAACAGTATTAAGATTGCCTTCATAGTATAAAATCTCCTTTTTTGTTTTGTTTTTGTGTGCTTTATCGCACAAAGAAAATTTACCAAAAAGAAAATCTTGAAACAATGTGGAAGTTCACGGTTTTGCCCGCAAAAAAAAATATAAGAGTTTACACAATACAGGGGCTAACTGTAGGAATAATCCGTAAGCCCATAACATACTTTTTTATCAGTAAAAGCTATCACCTATATTATTAACGTAAAAAACATTCTAACAAAAGGAGAAGAAAACTTATGACTAAAGCAGACGTCAGGGCTAAACTGAATATGATCTGCAATTTAACGGCCCAGATAATAGCTCTCAAAAATGAACTTACGGGGATAGATACCTGCGATGACGGACTTTTTGATGAGCTTGATGATCTTTGTGACGGGATTGACAGCGGTGCCGAAGCCTGGGAAAAGCTTAAGGACTACTATAATGAGCTTGATGAAGGTGAAGATACCGGAAATTATCCTTCTGTAATAGTAGATCCTGCGACTCTCTGGACGAAGCTGATCCAGCCTGTACCGGGCGGTTCGCTTATCGCAGAAACATGTGGATCCGACTATGATACCAGGCAGATGGTCCTTGAATACGAAACTGATGGTTGCATCGCTCAGGATCTTGCCCTCGCAGAGGTAAAACGAGGTGAGCTGGCGGTCATCGACGGAAAGGCAAAGGATAACGAAGATGTTGATGTCTATACGTATACAGATGCCTATAGCGAAGACTGGCAGGGGCGATTCACCATAAAACGTTCGGATGTGGAAAAGAGCAGAAATGCGTAAAATAACCTTATTTTTTTCAAAAAGAGTCCTCTCCGGGGCTCTTTTTTGTGTCAATTTTTTTTTATGACGATATGCTTTTATTTATATTATTAGTGTCAAATAATTCTAATGCAGTTTATCACTGCGATATCAAAAGGAGGAAAATAAAATGGATTATACATGTTTCAAGGCGCAGTTTGTCGAGGATGTTAAGGCTAGATTTGCAGAGCAGGGCGCAAATGTCGAAATTTCAGTCAGAGAGGTTAAAAAACTCAATGACGGCTATGAGGCAATTTGCGTAACACCCAAAGGCAGCAACATCGGGGCAAACATCAATATCAATGCAGCATACGCCGCGTTAGAAGACGGAGTTACATATGATGAGGTTCTCGACAAGTGGACCGAAATCATCAACAATGGCCTGATCGCTAAAAAACCTAATTTTAACGTTTCGGAAATTACGAACTACAGCGTTATGAAGGACAGGCTTGCGATCCAGGTTGTTTCTGCAGAGACAAATAAAGAGCTTCTGGAAACCGTACCTCATCAGGTTCTTGAAGACATGGCGGTTGTATATCGCTTTGTTTTAAGCACTGGTGAAAACGGAAACGCTTCATGCCTGGTATCTAACCAGATGCTTGAGACCATGGGAGTGACACCCGAGCAGTTGTTTGCAGATGCAGCTGAAATTGCTCCGAAGAACAATCCCGCAGAGATCAAGGGAATGAGTCAGTTAATGGCCGAGATGATGGGTCCCGAAACAGCTCAGATGTTAGGGATAGCACTCGTTGATCCGGAGGATGAGATGATGTTCGTTGCATCAAACCCGAATAAGTTAAACGGTGCTGCAGTGCTGGCATATCCCGGATTCCTGGAGCAGGTTGCTGAGCAGTTGGGCGGAGATTTCTATGTCCTGCCTTCAAGTATTCACGAGATCATATTACTTCCCGAAAGAGGCGATATGTGCCCCCGTGAACTGGAGAACATGGTGCAGGAAGTCAATGCGACTCAGGTGGCTCCCGAAGATAAGCTGTCCGACAACGTGTACCACTATGATTCAGAAGCTAAGGCATTTGAGCTTGCTGAGAAGTATCTGGCGCGTAAGGCGGCTTAAGCAGCCAATTTATTTCAAAGGTGTTGTCGAAAGACAGCACCTTTTTTTGTGTTTTACATCAAATCTCTACATACTAATTTTTCACTTCTAAAAATCGCATATATTAAAGGTAGAACGGAGGCAGACATAATGCTTGGATTTGTGATATTACTCTCCGTTCCGCTTTTGATATATCTTTTTAAGGTTAGCCCTGAAAAAAGGGCAATAAAGAGCGGTAAGGAGGGAGAAAAAAGAGTAAGCAGAATATTAAGGAGACATGGTTTCCGTGTGTTTGATGACCTCATTTTTAAGGAGAACGGACGTACAGTGCAGATAGATCACATAGCTGTATCCCAAGATTGTCTCCTGATCGTGGAGACAAAGAACCATGGGGGGCTTATCAGCGGATGCTCTTATGAGAAAAGCTGGCGGCAGATTACTCCTGCGGGCCGAATCTATACGTTTTATAACCCGGTCTGGCAGAATTACGGGCACCTGAAAGCCGTAGAGGAGTTACTGGAGACATCAATAGAGCTTATTCCGGTAGTAGTGTTTGCTTCTGATCCGGTACTTAATGTCGGAAGGTCGGATATGCTGGTTATATCTGTCGATGAGCTGGATGCAGTGCTAAAGGAGGTAAAAGCACAAAAACCGACAAAAGGTAACCCAAAATCCGCCAATAAAGATGTTATATATGTATGTGAGCGTATAAAAAGGCTTAACTGTAACAGCCGAAAGGAATTCAAGCTCCATATAAAGTCAGTAAGATCAAAGCAAAGACCGTTATTTAATTGATTATATTTAATTAACAGAAAAAATTCGTCAACGTACATCATTAGAACATTTTTGAGAACAATTACAGTATGCGTTGTACGCTGTCGCTATTATAAAAAAAATCTAATATATTATATATAGTAGTTAACCTAAGCAAAGGGGGCAAGATATGGGAATAAGTATTGAAGTGTGGGGTAAGAACGCATGTTTTACTCGTCCCGAATTCAAAACCGAGCGTGTATCGTATGACGTTATCACCCCATCAGCAGCAGTAGGCATATTCCGGGCCATCTACTGGCATCCGGGAGTGTCGTTTGTGATCGACCGGATCAGGGTTCTCTCACCGATCAAGTTTGAGAATATCCGTCGGAATGAGGTCCGCAGCAAAGCAAAAGTAAGTTCATTTAAAGCAGCCATGGAAAGCGGAAATCCTTCTGCAGCTGTTCTAGTGACAGAAGGGATCATGAGACAGCAGCGATCGACCATGATGCTTAAGGATGTCCGGTATGTCATAGACGCACATTATGATATCGACAAGGCTCAGGACACGAAGGAGTTAAGGGATAAGGTTACCGCTATCCTTGGCAACCGGCTTAAGAGAGGGCAGTGTTTTGAACAGCCATGTTTAGGCTTACGGGAATGCGTAGCCAACGTCAAGATAGCAGAGGGAGAATATGAATGTCCCGAAGAGCTTAAAGGACGCAGAGATTTAGGATTTATGCTCCATTCATTTGATTACAGCAACCCTTCCGATCCGGTGCCCAGATTTTTCAGGGCAGTAATGGAAGACGGAGTTATAAAAGTACCCGCAGAAAACAGTGAGGAGGTCAAAGGCTGATGGTTATCGAGTCACTGATAAACTATTATGAAACCCTTAAAAAAGAAGATAAGGTTCCTTTGCCGGGATTTTCTATCCAGAAGATCAATTATAAGCTCTGCCTCAGTAAGAACGGCAAGCTTAAGAACATAGAACCTCTTTTTGAGACGGTTTTATCACCCAAAGGCAAGGAGCTCACATTTCCCTTAAAGATAGAACTTCCTTTCTCCGGGTCAAGATCGAATAAGGTAAAACCCTATTTCGGCTGGGAAAAGGAATCCTATATCCTTGGTCTGGCAGATCCTGCAGAAAAAGCCCGTGCTCTTAAGTGTTTCAATGCATTCAGACAGCTGCAGCACGAGGTTCTGCGTGGGAACGAAAAGGAGCCTGTTATCGACGCATATCTGACCTTCCTAGATAACTGGGATCCTTTAAATATCGAAAGTCTTCCTTATTCCAAAGACATTAAGGGAGATAAGCTTGAGGGAAACTATGTTGTTGAAGTGGATGGGGAATATCTGCATGAGAATAAGATTGTCAAAGAATGCTGGAGTAGATATTACGAAGAGACGGAAACCGAAGGCCTGCCTGAGGGAATAAGCATCGTATCCGGCAAAAAAGGACCCATTGCAAAGACACACCCCATGATAACCTCGTTCCCCGGAGCACTGAGCAGCGGGGCAGCCCTAGTATCCTTTAATCTTCCCAGCGTAAGTGGAGAATATAAGGATAAAGGCGAAAATGCACCTATGACACCGTATGAGGCCTTTGCTTATACCACAGCCCTCAAATATATGCTTAACAATAAGGGCGTCTTTATCCTGGGCGACGACGTCATATTTATCTGGAGCGAAACAGACTCCGATGAACAGCAGAGAGTTATAAGAAAGCTGGTTGATGCGGTCATCTACGGCGACAGATCCGATGAAGAAGGGTTTAGTCCCCGGGAGATGATAAAGTCCCTGGCAGACGGAGAGAGGGTCGTATATAAAGGAACGGTCATAGATCCCAACTCCGAATACTGTCTTCTTGGCATAGAAGCTAACCAGGCGCGCTTATCGATCAAGCTGTTTACCCATATGACGGTAGGTAAGTTTATGGCTAACGTCGTTAAGTTCTATGATGATATCGACATAGCGCCCTTAGGCAAGGAAGATGACGCTAAAGTACCGACATTGTATCAGCTCATAGGAGCAACAAAGAGGATGCAGGATAAGTCAAGCGTAAATCCCGACATTCTTGAGGAGATGATTAAGTCCGTGTTCACCGGTACTCCCTTCTCCTTCAATATGCTCGGAGCGTATAACAGACGCTTTAAGAGTACGCAGGACATAAGGACTATACATGTATCGTTCATCAAAGGGTATTATACCCGTAAGCAAATAAAAGGATATCCAAAGGAGGTATTACAGGTGGCTCTTAACAATGAATGTGACGATCAGGCATACATTCTCGGACGTTTGTTTTTCCTGCTGGAGCGCACTCAGATAGAGGCGATCAGGAACATACAGAAGACTATCCGCGACAAGTACATCTACTCTGCATCAGTCACTCCCGCAATGGTATTCCCTATGCTCGTGAACCATTCGGAGTATCATCTCAAGAAGATGAAAAAGATCGATGAAAAGAGGGGCGTGGCGATCCACCTTGAGAGACAGATGGAAGAACTGCTAAACAGGATAAGCACTACATATCCTACCCGCATGTCCCTGGAAGAGCAGAGCAGGTTCCAGCTTGGGTACTACCACCAGAAAGCATACTACTTTACTCCCAAAGAGAAAAAAGAAGCAGCATCTTCTGAAAATACAGAAGCAGCAGAAAACTAAACAATAAAAATAAATAGAAAAGGAGAAATAAAAACATGGCAGCATTAAAGAACAGGTACGATTTCTTATTGGCAGTAGAGGTTATCAACAGTAACCCTAATGGCGATCCCGACATGGGGAACATGCCCAGACAGGACGCTGAGACCGGACACGGCATCATTACTGACGTATGCCTTAAGAAAAAGATCCGCGACTATATGACCAGGAGCATGAGCGATAAAGCCGGATACAACATCTATATCCAGAGCGATGACTTCCTTAACAGTAAGGACTCAGCTGCTTATGAGGCTGTTGGAGGCGGATCAAAGAAAGAGGATCCTGAGATAGGCTCAAAGCTGCATAGCTTCATGTGCGATAACTATTTCGATATCCGCGCTTTTGGAGCAGTCCTTACCGGTTTTGCAAAGATGAACCTGAATGCGCAGGTAAAGGGTCCCGTACAGGTAAGCTTCGGACGTTCCGTTGACCCTATCGTCCCCCAGGAGATCACCATTACCCGCTGCGCTGTTGCAACGGAGAATGAGAAGAAGACCCACGATAATACAATGGGCAACAAGTTCATAGTTCCTTATGGTCTGTACATATTTGAAGGTCATGTGTCAGCAGAGCTGGCAGAGAAGACCGGGTTCAGTGAGGAAGACATGCAGGCACTGATCGACGCGCTGCAGAATATGTGGAGTGAGGATACCTCATCTTCAAGAGGACATGTTGTAGCAAGAAAGCTTATCGTCTTTAAGCATCAGAGCAAGCACGGAAACGCTCCTTACTACAAGCTCTTCGATAAGGTATCCATAACACGTAAGGATCCCGCAGCCCCGGCAAGAAGCTTTAAGGATTATGAGTTCAAGATAGACAAGGATATACCTGCAGAGATAGAAGTTAAGGTATACGAATAAGTTATATCTGGTGCGAAGGTGAAGCAGACATGTGATTTGCGGATCCTTCGCACCGTCTGCTATATAAAAACGTTGATGTTTTGTCCCGCACATTGACAATTATATACAGAAATGAATGAATAATATAATAGTTATAAGACGAGATTTACCAAAGTAGTATTAAAGAAGGGTATTATTTGGTTTTATTTTGCTGTCACAACCTACACGGTTGTGTGAATTGAAATTTTTGCGGTCTTGTATCTTTTCGTCTCCTCTCCCGTCACAACCTACACGGTTGTGTGAATTGAAATATTGCAGGAAGGACTTTTGGAATACCGTAAGGAGTCACAACCTACACGGTTGTGTGAATTGAAATCTTGTATGTCTCGCGCTCTGGAACAAACGATTCTGTCACAACCTACACGGTTGTGTGAATTGAAATTTGGACGACTGGATCGATATCGTCAATAACCCTGTCACAACCTACGCGGTTGTGTGAATTGAAATTGTCGTGAGAAAGCCCTTATTAACAAGGAGGACGCGTCACAACCTACGCAGTTGTGTGAATTAAAATGCGTTTTTGTCCGCCATACGTATACGATTGATTAGTCACAACCTACGCGGTTGTGGGAATTGAAATGGGCTGGAAAAGGGACATCTATTACTATAAAAGGTCGCAGCTTACGTTGTTGCGTGAATTGAAATCATGAAAAATACATTAGGATTATGACTGCTCATGTCGCAACCCTCGAGTATGCGTGAATTGAAATAAAATAAGTTTTGGATTTTGCGTCAATTATTTTGTCACAACCTACGCGGTTGTGTGAATTGAAATGATGTGACAGGGTATTATAAGGAGCTGGTGATGCGTCACAACCTACGTGGTTGTGTGAATTGAAATCATTATGTTTTGTCACTTTTTTTGATACAGAAAAAGTCATAACCTACGCGGTTGTGTGAATTGAAATGGCACTCCCAACGAAATTAAAGAGGTTATCCCAGTGTCACAACCTACGCTGTTGTGGGAATTGAAATAAAAATAAGTTGTAGATTTACGATTCTTAAGATTAGTCACAACATACGCGGTTGTGTGAATTGAAATGATTTTCTATAATTACTGATACCCAACCACTGAGTCACAACTTACACGGTTGTGTGAATTGAAATGTCCGTGAGATGGAAGATCGGGGCTGGCGTAGAACAGTCGCATGTTGTACACATGCGTGAATTGAAATCATAGTTTTCTCCTTTCAATACAAAAAATACTCACGTCGCATGTTATACACATGCGTGAATTGAAATAGATTTATTCGACACTCGAAGCTGATGAAATGGGTCGCAACCCGCGAGTATGCGTGAATTGAAATTACATATTAAAACTTATTTTGTGAAAAAACTTAGGTCGCAACTTATACGGTTGTGTGAATTGAAATTGTGATGAATGAGTATCCGCCGGTCATTGCCGCAAGTCACAACCTACGCAGTTGTGTGAATTGAAATGGGCTGGAAAAGGGACATCTATTACTATAAAAGGTCGCACCCCACGAGTATGCGTGAATTGGAATCGCATTATAATTTAAGCACATAGAGAAGAATTTGGTCGTAACCTGTATGATTATGTAAATAGAAATGACTGATGATAAGCTTATGCGTTTTACGTTTTTTGTCGTGTTATGAAAGCACGTGAATTTAAAAAGAGGTATTATAAAACAATATGTCTATTTCGGTAACAGGATGTGTTTCTCTAAACTGCACATAATAAAAATACGCATTTTCTTGGCATATCCTGTGAAAGGAATGTAAGATGTATCAGCAATCCGGTTCCTGCTGATGGTTTTTTGAGGCAGTGCTTTTCCTGGTCATTATCCATAAATGTTATAAAGGAGGTTATATACATGCCAGAAACAAAAATAAGCGAATTAAAAGCTAGAGCCCTGGATGCCAAAACGAAAAATGCCGCTCGGCGGCTGAAAGATGATTCATTTGATACCATTGATTCTTCTTTGGCAGCACCGACAGGGAATAAGGCCCTGCCCGGACCAACATATCCGATAGACGAAAGAAGCCAAAGGCAAACAAAACAAGAAC
Source organism: uncultured Lachnospiraceae bacterium (assembly GCA_947169935.1). Classification (GTDB taxonomy): domain Bacteria; phylum Bacillota; class Clostridia; order Lachnospirales; family Lachnospiraceae; genus NK4A136. Next base: position 12,432 of record CAMVRS010000060.1, on the reverse strand, counting down.
AGGAAGATAAAAAGGATAACAGGGATTCGGACGGCGGAGCAGACGGAGCTCCCGCAGAACCGGAAGGTGGTCTTGGCGGGACAAACTTAGGACTCACACCGGCAAGAAACGTCAAAGAAGGCGATGGCAAATCCCTGGGAACAAAAGTCGGTGATGCTATCATTAAAGAAGATAATCTTAAAGGAGCAAAAAATATGATAGCAACAACCCCCAATAAGGCTGCAGAAGAAAAAATGAGACAGATACGAATAGCCATGAACAAAGCTAAGATGGCAGATCTGAAAAAGAGCAAAGACGACTGGGGGTTAGGCGAATAACCTCAGATTTACATTATATACAGAGTATATGTAAATTTAAAAGATTTAATGAGGAGAATGAGATCTCACTAATACCCACGGGCAAGCCCGTGGGGTTGCATGACAACCCTGAGTGAGTAGCCTAAGCCTTGAAACAGAGACTACGTTAGGAGAGAATATATAGTTACCTACGGATATAGTACCAAGTCTGTAGCTCTAAGGTAAGTGATTAAACGGTTCTGAGGTATAGGAACAGTGTTGCTTGCATAAAACCTCTCATTAACATTGGCGATGGTACACTAACCGCTCTTCGGAGTGAGTGATTAACTCTTAACTGAGTTAGAAAGGAGACGGACCTTATGGTTTACGTTATAAGTTCAAACGGACAGCCTTTAATGCCCACGGAAAACCATGCAAAAGTCCGTATTCTGTTAAAAACCCAAAAGGCAAAGGTAATCAAAAGATGTCCGTTTACGATACAACTGCTGTATAGCAGCAAGAACTATACACAAGACATTACTTTAGGTGTAGATAGCGGAAGTAAGCATATCGGTCTTTCAGCAACTACAGAAAACAAAGTATTATTCGAGTCCGATATAGAACTGCGAAACGATATAGTAGATTTGCTTTCTACCCGCAGACAGAACCGCAGGACCAGAAGAAACCGTAAAACCAGATACCGCAAACCGCGTTTTGATAACCGCAGGCGTAAGGATGGATGGTTAGCTCCTTCGGTCCAGAATAAAGCAGATACCCACCTGACAGTGATCCGCAGAGTACATGAGATACTCCCGATTACCAAAATTATAATAGAGGTTGCATCCTTTGATATCCAAAAGATAAAAAATCCTATGATAAGCGGTACGGATTACCAGCAAGGCGAACAGTCAGATTTCTGGAATGTCAGGGAATATATACTGTTCAGGGATGGTCATACCTGTCAGTGCTGTAAAGGTAAGTCAAAAGACGAAATCCTGAATGTACATCATATTGAAAGCAGGAAAACAGGCGGCAATGCTCCTAATAATCTGATTACCTTATGTAAAACCTGTCATACTGGTCATCATAAAGGTACTGTCAGATTACCAAAGACCATAAAGCGAGGAATGTTGTTTAAGGATGCTGCTTTCATGGGGATTTTACGATGGTCTATATACAATAAACTTAAAAAGGTATATCCAAATGTAAACCTGACTTACGGATACATTACAAAGAATACCCGTATAGAGAACGATTTGCCAAAAGACCATTATATAGATGCCCGTTGTATAAGCGGTAATCCAAAGGCTGTATCAGACGGAACGGTATATTACCAAAAGAAAGTAAGATGCCATAACCGTCAGATACATAAGAACACTATCCTTAAGGGTGGCATCAGAAAGCGTAATCAGGCTCCCTATGAGGTAATGGGATTCAGGCTTTATGATAAAGTAAAGTGGAAAGTACAAAACTGTTTTATATTTGGCAGACGTTCCACAGGCCGAATGGATTTACGGCTTTTAGATGGTACTAAAGTGAATGCATCCGTAGGATGTAAGAATCTTCGGATGCTGGAAATGCGTAAAAATATTCTTATAGAACAAAGAAAGGTAGGTTAGAGGCGGTTCCTCCCGCAGGCAAGCCTGTGGGTTTCCACGCCGAGATTTTTATGACATCGATTGAATTCGGAAAGGTCTGTCAGCCCCTCAATCTTCAATACAAAGACAAATTCGGGTATGTACCATGTCCTGATGATTATTTGTGCAGTCAGGAAGAATATCTGAATACTTTAAAATCAACGATCGAAACAGGAAAAGAAATGTCAGAGTTTGTTGAATATGCCGGAAGAAAAAGAGGCATATAAAACTTCTTAGCATATGTTCTGTCTTTTTTTATATAGTATCCTTTTTCATATATTATATATGTATATGATATAAAAAAGGAGGATATGCTATGTTCTGGAGAAAGAAAAAGTTCTTTGGCATCCTGCAGGGTCTTGATAACCGCAAGATCGAAGCCTCATCTTTAGAAGAGATGAAGAAAAAGGCTTCAAGGATAGTAAAGGACTTTGATATGCGCCGCAGCATTGACCTGCTCCAGCTATACGATATAAATACAGGGGAAAGGCTTAAACTGTTAACGCGCATCAACAGAATATCGGATAACACCATATCCTACGGGATCTGGCAGTAAAAATAACGGCTTTCGGCATCCGGAGGCCGTTTTTTATATCAGAACGCTTTTATGCATATTATCAGTATCAGATATATATAAACGAAAGGAGAAATAAAAATGACAAAAGAATTACTTAGAATAAAGAAATCCCTGCCCACAATAGACCGAAATAAGCTTACGGAGACCATAAGCGAAAAGGCGTTCGAAACTCTTCACTACGCTAATGATGGTATCGTAAAAGCGATCTTTGAGTCCATAGCGCGGGCAGAGTCAGAGACCCAGACAGGGTTTATCGACGATATCCTTTCTGCTTTCACCGGCTGCACATTCTCAGAGCTGATCGGGGAGATTGAAACCGATGATGACGAGAGATACTACACTCCGTCCGCCACAGCCGGTGATTACGGACCGGGGTGCCCCTGGAATGCTCCAGGCATGAGTATACGGGATTTTATATAGGAGGAAGCAGATGGATAAATTAAGTGCTGAAAGAAGAAAGGAACTTGAAGATGCTGTAATACAGTTATGTGCAAGCCTGTGCGGTATGACTGTCAGGGATTTTGAGGAAGGTATTGAGAACACCGAAGTCCATGACAATGCCCCCGGATTTTTCACCTTACATACTCCCCGATCCATAGAAGCAGGAGAAAAAGATGAAGATGAGGATGGGTCGGTATATTACCGAATGGATTTTGGCATCCACATGGATCCTATCGAATTTCATGGTGACGGACATATCAATATCCGCCAAAGAGATTGTTTTCCTTCTCCGGCAATATTTTATTGGGATCAGGGTGACAACTATATGTATGACGATGATCTGTATATATACTTTGACCTTGGCTGTTTTATAGATTGTCTGGTTAGTGAAATATCTGACGAAATAGTTGATTATCCCGGTGAAGATTTTGTTTTTGAAAATGCAGAGATCGAAAAAAACATCTCCTGTGAAGAAATGATAGAAATGGTATCTAAACTTATAGAGACAAAGGATATCAATGTTTTTTTAAAAACCTGTGGACTTAAGGAGCTCCCGGAACAGATGTCAAAGGATATTGCTGGGATTGCATCCCCCATGCAGGCTGACCGGTGGTATGATGGTAGATTGAACATTAAGAGTACCGTATCTATATGGGAAAAAGCTGTAAAATCTTATGAAAAAGCTTTAGCTTAATACTCTGCTGATACCGGACACGGCAAACCAGAAAGCTTAATATTTTAGTAATCAAAAAAAGCTCTCAGACATCTGAACTGAGAGCTTTTTGTATGCTTTGCTCATTTTAAGATGAGGAGATTATGTTTATTTATGGATTTTCATCCATTTATGGTATTTTATCTTTTTTTCGTGATTTTTGAAAAAATCTGCTAAATTATATATGTAAGATACGATTTTATGCCCGGTCCGGCATAGCGTAGCATATTTTTGGCGGTATACGTAATCTGCTATGTTATGGTAAACAGACTTTTGGAGGATAAAATGCTTTCATCAAGCATTTTTATAGACAAAAACGGCAAGATCCTTGAGCCGGAAGCAGCCGTATCCATGCCGGCGGGAAGCGTAAAGCTGGCAAAGCGGTCAAAGCTGATAGAGAGATATACTAACGACTATATGCTATCATCAGCGAGGCTTTCGGCAGCATGCCTTATCATATTAGACAAGAAAAAGCTGTTTAAGCAGGCTTCTGAAAAGGATATGACAAATTTCCGCTCAACCCTGCGGGAATACCTATCTCTTACAGAGGAAATCCTGGATAAGGAGAGAGAAACCTTTACCTATATCATAAGGGACGACTCATATATGGTCATGACCATGTACAGGGTAGCCTATCTGGTAAGAAAGACCTGCAGATGCCGTACCAGATGGTATGGACGGATAGTAAGGGTAGGACATTTTAAGGATTATGATTTTTGCACGGAAGGCCTGTTTGACCGGAAGGTCTTTAACGGATTTGAGCATATGCTCCTTAAGAGCTACCGGATCGATCCGCGAAATATATTAAAGATGGCGTCATTGAGGGTAGCTATCAGCAATATACCCTCAATAATAAGCGGTAAGACCGTATATATGCAGTAAAGTATAAAAATTCCATGGGAGGAATAGAAAAAAATGGGCTTTTTAGGATTTGGAAATCAGGATAAGAAGCAGGAAGCGCTTATCAAAGCTCTGCGGACGAAAGACTCCGGCGCTGCGGTAAGAGCGTTTATCCAGGCGGCAGAAGACTTAAGGGACAGTAAGACCGAATATGTCTTCCCCATAGCCTTAAATACCGATATCACCAAATATGAGACTCCTTCCCAGGCTCCTTCTCATATCAACGTATGTGTGGAATATAACGAAGAGCAGAAGGCTTTTGTCATCATATACCGCGTCTATAACTTAAATGACCGTGAAGTTGGTGAACTTAAGGAAGATGAGCTGGTAGGTTTTATAGAGGATAACGGCGGTATATCCATAGGTGCGTCCATGGCTCACGGCAAGAATATACTTGAAGCCCGCCTTAAGATGATCCCCTCCCAGAATAAGCCCGTTTCGGATCTGACGAAGGCTATCTCCATAGAGGTACAGGACGCCCTGGTAGCCGGGGTTATCCCTGAAAATGCCAACATATTCATGCCATTGGTCAACCAGAACGGTGTCGTAGCCGTAAGCTCTGATGGCGGGTATGCCGAAGGCTTAAGGGTAAAGGGTGATAAAGGCGCGTTTGACAGTGATGTATCCTCTGAAAAGAACATGCTCATAGACCATGTCGGCAAGACCAGCCTTAACAGAAAAGGGCAGGTTGTTTTCAGCGTTGCCCCGATTATGAGCAAGACAGATGACGCATCTCCCCTTGAGAAGATGGATAAGAACTTTATCGCATTTGGCGAAAGGGATCTGACAGAGTACACCAACGCGATAAGGGATGCCATATTCCTGCAGAGGAGCCTGCGTGATGAGGTGGAGTACCTTATAGCAGCCATAAACTCTAACGTAGAACAGTACAACAACCTTGCCAATACTCCTGTCGCAAAGGAAAATCACAAGGAAAAGAACCAGGCAATAAATGCCATGGCCCAGATGGATCAGGAGTTAAGGCAGAAGCTTAATGATGTAGCTGCCCGTTCCCATAATGGCAGATACGTCGATTTCGTGCTGCAGGATCCATACGGTATGATGACTCCAAAAGGATACATTCTGGAGCGCTCCTCTTATGACTGTATCGTAGGACCCGAAGGATTTATTGTCCCCGGGTATGACCCAAAAGCCGACGCACATGTCGAGAAGTTCAATGCGGCAGTCAGTGAGATACTTGAGCGCTACAATATAGCTGTAGATAAGCGGAAACGTCAGCAGAAAGAATACATAGAGCGTGAACGCGAGATGACGAACAAGCACGGTCTTGGCGTGACAGCTATAGCCATGAACTCCTCCGATACTTATTGGGCGGACATGGAGACGCTTAAAGGAAACCGTGACAACCAGCTCAGGGCTCTGGCAGAAAGTGACCAGTACCGCGGCTTGTTTACAGAGGTCTTCTGTGTTCTGGATCAGGGATCGAAAAGCAAGGTTTTGGGTTCACCTATGAAGATCTATGTATGCCCCTATGCACCTGCCCAGGAGCAGAACAACATGATCGAATCAGCGCTCTCTCTTTCGGCAGCCGGAGAAAGGGCACGTAAAGAGGAGGTGCTGGAGACCGTAAAGGCACTTATGCGTGACTCCATGGACGTAGAGAACTCTACCGGAAGTGTATCGGTTATCGGCATGTTTGATGTCTATGAGATATTAAATGAGCATCTTGGGCATATAGTGACTATTAAAGATTCCGGACAGGAATGGACTATAAAGATCGTAAAGAGCACCACAAAAGGACGCGATTTTGACTTTATCAATCCGGATACAAAGGAAGCCGAAAATCTTACCGAACTGTTCGTGGCCTGCCACTTAAAGCCTCATGTTACCCTTACGACGGAGATATGTCAGGGAACAAGTAAGACTACCATAGTCGATAAGATTAAGAACTTCTTTAAGGGAACCATAGGCGAAGCTGTTAAGAATTTCCAGAAAAATCTGCTTACTCCCGGTAAGTCCAAAGAAGCCGTCTCCGCAGTAGGCATGCTCTCTCCTTTGTCAATGACCATGATAAAGGATGCCAATATGGCTATCCATAATGCCATAAGCAGCATACGCAACAGCGCCATAGCCCAGTTTGAGGAGTATAAGGCAAATGAGCTTAATATCTTAGCCAACAAGCTTTCGATCGCCTCATATAAGGGAGCAAATGTCATAGCAGAGAAAGCTATGGCTGCCAATCTTATAAATGGAGATAAGAAATTCAACCTTGTAACGGAGAATTCGGGGGAAAAGCTTTTTGCTAACCCCGAAGAGCTGGCATTCTTTGTGGCATCAGGGAACCAGGAAGTAAAAGATGCCCTTGGTGCGGTTTACGCAACATACGAGAATCTTGCACATACCATAAAGGATAATGTATCCCTGGCAGTTGAGGCAAGAAAAGACGGAGAGATCGCCGCAAAGAAAGACCTGATCTTCCCCAAAGGCAAGATAAATAAGCCTATTCTTATAGAATATGAGCAGAAAGATGGCAAGTTTGTTGCTCTGCCGGCAAGGAACATTACTAAAGAGATGGCTATGGACGTCATAGCTCTTGCCGTGGAAGCCCAGATATTTTCCCCGTTCCGTCAGGCTATGGTTCAGACAGTGGAAAAGCAGGAGATGATAGATATAAATGATGTCCTGCAGAACGTAAAGAATAAGACAGCGCCGGCACATAAGAAAGAAGATAAGATAATTGACCCGAACAACAAAGCAAGATAACAAGACAAAAGAACCTTCACGCATCAGTAAATGGATAAACGGACATAAGCCATTCGTTATCGTAATGGCTTATATCTTTATAATCCTTGCAGTAAATACCGGAATTCCGACAATATTTAACATATTTCTGATCCTTCCGGTCATAGCACTTATCTTTTTATTTACTTCCTATAAAGTGGGGAGTGTTATTCTGGTCTCGCTTTTATTCTGCATTTACTACATAAATGAGTTTGTAAACTCCTCAAGAGGACGTCCCATATCCTTTATGGATATATACAGTATCAAAGACGCCTTAAATGTTGCAGCTCATTACTCTTCTTATATAAATCTGCCTATCTTTATCCACCTGGCAATAGATATCTTCCTGACGGTCGTTTTGTTTATGTTTTTGAAGGATTTAGGATATGATCCCAAAAAAGAAAAACCGTTAAGGATAAAAGCTGCCCTTATATCTTTGTTTGCCTCTATTCATGTATATGCACTTTTATTTTTGACGGATATCGTGTATGTAGAAGTTCCCATTTTTGATGAGGGAGATTTCATATTTACAAACGGATACTTTTTTGCCTGGTATTCTGAATACCGTCAGAGCAAGATCAATCCGCCGAAGAACTATGATGAAAATGCCACAAGATGGTATCTTTTATCTACCGAAGATATGCCGGAAGACCCCGACCTACAGCCTGACAATATAATAGTGATAATGAACGAAGCACTGACGGACTATTCCCTGTCCTATGACATTACTTATAATGAAGATCCGCTGCCCTTTATCCATTCTCTGGATAAGAACTGCGTAAAAGGCAGGCTTCATGTCAATATATTTGGAGGAAATACATGCAATACCGAATATGAATTTCTTACAGGCAACTCTTTGTCGTTTATGCCAATGAACACTATCCCGTATCTGCAGCACGATCTTACTGATACATCATCTATCATTAAAGATCTGCCCGGCTGGAACAATACCGCTATTCACCCCTATTTCCGCACCGGCTATAAAAGGGACATAGTGTATGATGCCCTTGGCTTTAAGGATTTCATCTCCGGAGAGGATCTGGCTAAAGCTTCCGGGGAGGATAATATAAACCGAAGCGACGTAAACCAGAAGCTTTTCTTTGGTTTTGTAGCAAGATTTGGGGATAAATACAGATACATAAGGGATTTTATCAGCGACGAAACATGTTATGATATTACAGAACAGTATCTGCGGGAAAAGCAGGGAAAAAACTTTGTCTTTCTGGTTACGATCCAGAATCATGCCGGATATATGACCGAATATGACACGGCAATAGATTTCGTAGACAACAATGACGGACAAGAGGAACAATACTTAAACCTTATAAGAGAAAGTGATACAGCATTTGAGAAATTGACCGATGAACTCTCAAAAAGTGATAAAAAAACAGTCGTTATCATGTTTGGCGACCATCAGCCCCCGATTTTTTACAATATATTTACTGTATCAAGGACAGATGACGAATACGAAAAAAGGGCAGCGCAATATAGCGTACCTTATATAATATGGTCAAATTATGAGATGGATTGGGATATTCCGGAGGATCTAAGCGTAAACTACCTTTCGGCCTACGTTAAAGCTAATTGTGGCCTTGGTTTGACTCAATACGATAGGGTAAGGCTGGAGGCTGCCCATGAATTTCCGGTACTTACCTATAACTATTCCATGGATAGTACGGGTAGATACATGGATACAAAAGAAGCTCTTGAAAACGAAAAGGTAAGGGATTACCAGGCTGTTCAATATTATCTGAACCATTAAATAATTTTATCGTATCGATAAATCATATATATTATAAAGCAGAAATGGCTGATGTGGCCATAATAGTATATGGAGGAATGGAAAATGGCAGATCTGAATACAATGAATGTCATGCCTGCAGGAAGAAGCGAAGATGACATGAAGCTTTTAGGCTATATGATGCAGGACAAGCTTGCTTCCGAGCAGTATAAGACTATCCCTGAGGCTATACGCGGATTATGCGCAGATATGGCCGACATAAGAAACGTCCAGATGGAAGCCGGGGAAAAACCCACTTTAGACATTCATATCCCTATTACGGAAAAAGGCGAATACGCCCAGACCAATGACTTAAACCTTATCTGTGACGAGACCGGTAATATAAGCGCAAGGATATTCCAGAGGGATACCCTTAAGTATGACCTTGGCGGGATAAAAGAGGGCAGTTCTGACTTTACCTTCTTCCAGAACCAGGAAGCACACCTTAATAATGAGTATGAGGCTATCGGTTCCATAAATCTTTCCATTACAAGAAGTAGCATTGCCAATGCCTTCCATAAAATGGCAGCCGAACAGCATTCACAGCCGGATAAGATAGATAGCCATAAGACCTTCAATGTTATTACTGAACAGATGCAAAACAATTCCGTACCCGGATTTATCCGCCGCGGATATGAAAGCCCGGAGGTTTTGGCTTCTAAAGCCCATAGCAGGGCGGAATATGACAGATTATCTGTTGAAATAGACAATAAATACCGTGACCTGATTAAGCTCCCCGAATTGACTAAAGATGCAGACGGAAATGACCAGATAGTCCCCAATACGGCATTTTTGGCTGCATGGAGCAAGGAAAAGAAGCTCTGCAACTTGACTCCCCAGGCATTAGACAGCATTGAAAATGCATACTTTGGCGCTGCTGACGGGACAAAACAGTTAAGGGAACTCTTTACAGGAGATTATACCAACAGGGTGATGATAAATTTTGCGTTTCCCGACGGTCATTGTGAGATCCATACTTTTGATGAGATGGAAAACTTAAAGTATCTGTTCCAGGGCGACAGGGACGTCGTAAAGGAAACCCTTGATACTGCCGCAGCCCGTCTGGCGCAGAATATTTCCACCAAATTCGAACAGAAGATGATGGAAAAAGACCAGCTGATGAGCAATCCGCAGCTGCGTGAAGGTTTCACATATAAATATGACGTTCTGGTTGACGGCAATCCGGTAGCACAGACTGATCTGTACATATCTCCCGTCCGCGACACTTCCTTTGCGACCCAGGATATAAATAACCTGGCTCAGTCTATCTGCAACATGCCCGAAGCCGTACATCAGATGGCAGCCGCCGGCTTAAGAATAGAACCGGAGGTGACCATACAGAACGAAGATTCTACCATTAAGGCACGTCTGAACAATAATGATAAGAAACTTGTTACCGAGTTAAAAGCCCGCAGCATTAAGGATATTGCCAAACTGCTCTTTAATAAGAAGGAAAATATACCTCAGAAAGATCTTGCCGTATATGATGAGATGAAAAAGACGGATCTCAGCAAGGCTTTGACCACCAGAGGGCAGTTTGTTGACGCGGTATTACAGTATATGAACCGTGTAAATGAACAGCTTCCCGAGCAGGACAAGCTCATAAGCATTCAGGCAAAAGCAGCTGAACTCGTTAAATGGGATGAGGCAAGGGGTATAAAAGGCTCCGAGCATAATCGAAGGAACATAGCCGTCCAGATAGCTATGGAGAGATATGAGTCCTCTTTATCAAAACATAAGGAACTGTTTGTAAAAGAGACTAAAAATCTCATTGATGCTCTCCATGTAGTCTGTAGAAAAAACAGCAATATATTCTTTGTAGATATGGACTATTATAAGAATAACGCTCTGGTGCATTCAACGGCCATGATATCTCCCGGGGATAATGTCACTGTCATAGAAAACGGAAAATCAACGAATCTCCGTATTGAAGAATTTATACCTATGTTTGCGAGCTCCATTACAGCCCAAAGGATCACGGAAACCCTTGAAAGAGAGGTGATGGCAAGCATCGCCGGAAAGGATAATTCTATCATCAACAAGAACAGAGCCGGAGCAAGAGCCGGAGCCGGGATAGAAAGCATGACTTTGGATGAAAAGCTTGGCAGTATACAGAAAAACCTGCAGATACAGAGTAAAGTCAAAAGCATTGAAAATAAACAAAAAGATGACGGCGACCGAACATGAAAAATGGGCCCACGGGCCCTTTTTCATTTTCTGGGATCCGGAACCGGCCCGGACATGCCTGTGATCCGTGCACCCTCAAGCGTGATATTCTTATCCACGATAGGAAACGGCTCCCTTATATGTCTGATAAAAGGATATGTGAGCTTATTAAGGGCATAAACGATAGCGGGATCCCATCCCTTTTCCAGCATTAACCGCTCCAGATCGGTAAATTTCTTATATAATCCATAAGGATTGACCGAAAAGACAGGATCATGGTGCGTGTGGAAAGCATATTCTTTGGCATCACGTTTAAGCGCTTTTCGGCAGCGGTACCATGCATTATACAGCCTGAAAATATAATCGTTGTCGTCAGATATTATAAAGCACTCCTCTCCGGAAGGGAAACCTTCTATCTCTTTTAACTGCCCCCCCTCTATACATAAAATATCCGTGATAACTTCATGATATTTTTTCATGGATTCGAACAACGGTTTTATATCATCAACCGGGAGCCTTCCGCGTACATGCTTTCCTTTGGCCCGGTCACACTCCTTAAGCAGGTTATCATATACTTCCATATATTGTTCCTGCCAATAAGCAATGGCTTCCGACGCCGGTATTTTGACTTTCCTGTTATTATCATCCAGTCCGTATACGAAGGAGTGAAGCTGTTCCCGTCTTTTGGCGTCTTTTTTGTAACCATTGTCGCACTCAGGGAAGGTTTTACCCCTGAATTTAAACGAAAGAACGACATTTATCAGCAATATAAGGGCTGTAAATATGCATATACCTATCAAAATCCCCATGTATTTCCTCCTTTTATGTGGCAATTATAGCATAATGGCTGCTTATCGGTAAAACATTCATTTTTGTATGTAGATAAAAGTGCATTATTTTTTTTATCGCATAATGCTTTCTCCTATATTTATGTTTAATAACTAATCTAACAAGAGGAGGATTCTATATGAGAAAATTGTTAACAAAAGAAATTGGCGATACTAAGGCTGATACAGCCTTTGGCATGTTCGTGAAAGTCTGCGAACTGATTGCCGAAACACTGTATCTGTTAATTTGGGTGCAGAGAGCCTGCATTGCCGGCAGCCTTTTCGGCTTCGTATGCAGCACATGCTGGGTGGACTTCGTTGCTTTAAGCGGCATAATGGTCCTGCTAATGATGTCAATCATCCATCAGCATTCCC
>CAMVRS010000059.1 GCA_947169935.1 uncultured Lachnospiraceae bacterium | reverse complement strand
CCCGGGAGCACGAAGTATTTATAGCTGAATACCAGGGGTTCAGGCTGACAGTGCCGCAAAAGGCTTCAAAGTTTTTTAGAACCGTTTACTTGTCCAGAGCGGGCGAATACAAGTGTAAAGTTTCTTATAATCCGGCAGGTATCTCTCAAAATGCTCATCCTTGCACAGGGCTGAAAGATAAGTAAATACCACATTGCCTTCCAGATGTCCGGGATCTTCTATCTTAAGGTGCTGGGGATCGGTGAACATCTTTCCGTTGACCTGCTTCTTTACGGTGGCGGCGGTATCCGAAAGATAGATGCAGTTTCCAAGGGACTTGCTCATCTTCGCCTTACCGTCCACGCCGGGCAGACGGCGCTGCATCTCGTTTTCCGGTATCATCGCCTTGGGCAGTACCAGGGTATCGCCGTAGATCCTGTTAAACTTCTCTACTATCTCCCTGCACTGCTCGAGCATGGGCAGCTGGTCCTCTCCCACAGGTACCACGGTAGCATCGAATGCAGTGATATCCGCAGCCTGTGATATGGGATAACAGAAGAAACCTGCAGGAAGTCCCTCATCCGCAAAGCCTCTCATCTGTATCTCTGCCTTTACGGTAGGATTACGTGAAAGTCTTGCAGTGGTAACCAGATTCATATAATAGAATGTCAGTGCGTGCAATGCAGGCAGCGCCGACTGCACACATATCGTGGTCTTTGCCGGATCGATGCCCACGGAAAGATAATCCAGTACAACATTGACTATGTTGGATCTGATCTTTTCAGGGTTTTCAAAGTTATCGGTAAGCGCCTGGTCATCGGCTATAAGTATATTTATCTCATCATATTCACCGGAATTCTGAAGCTCCACCCTGCGCATCAGTGAACCCACATAATGTCCCAGGTGCAGCCTTCCCGTAGGTCTGTCTCCCGTAAGAATGATCTTTTTATCAGCCATTATCCTTTTTTCCTCCCTGTTTCTTTTTCAAAAGTCTTGCCTTGATATACTGTATGGTGTATTCCTCACCGTATTTTGCATTCATCTTCAGCAGCCTCTCCAGAAGCGCCTGTGTTGTGGGATGGAGCATGCTGCTTATATCCCCTTTATTATAATACTCCAGAGGTGAAGCATCCGTGTAGTTCTCTTTCTGGTAAGTCTTGCAGGCTGCCAGACGGTCCATGAACATCTCCACTATATACCTGTTGGGCATACGGGCGGGTATCATCTTTATCTCGCCTGTATCCTTATCCCTCACCGGATAATCTATCCAGTATTCAAAGTGATGCTTATTCCTGCCTTTATGATGAAGCCAGGCCGAAGAATAGCCTATATCTTCCCTCTCAGCCACATTCGGGCTGCGAAATCCCTGATAATACTTTGCTCCGGGCACAAACTCCGTGAGCGAATACTTGGACAGGTCATGAGTCAGCCCCTGCCAGTAAAGTCCAACCTTAAAGCAGCCCTTCATAACTTCGATACGATGCCCGGTTATTGTCTTAAAATGTTCCAGTATTTTCATACAATCCCTCTATTAAGATCCTTCGCTTCGCTCAGGATGACACGGATCTCTGTCATTGGATGACACGGATCTCTGTCATTCTGAGGGCCGCAGGCCCGAAGAATCTTTCCAATAAGTAAATATAATACCATAATTTGTCTTGTATTTAAAGTGATATTTTTCTATAATAAACAAAGATAATAACGATCATGGAGGTTAGCATGGGTAAAAAAGATAATGATAATGATGACGAAATGTACGTACAGCTGGATCTGGAAGACGGCACCGTCGACTGCTCCATCGTAGCTATATTCGAATGCAACGGCAAGGATTACATCGCTCTCCTGCCCCTGGATGAGGACGGAGAAAATGAAGACGGAGAGGTCTGGATCTACGGCCACGAAGAAGACGCCGAAGGCAACCCTTCCCTTCGCTACATCGATGATGAGGAAGAGTACGAAGCTGCTTCAGACGCCTTCGACGAATATCTCGATACCGTTGAATTTGATGAGATCGTGGATGAGGATGAGTGATCGCGCTTTATAATCCCGCTTCTTTCAGAAATCTGCTGGGCTTAAGTTTTGCTCCGGCAGATTTTTTTTGATAGAAGATAAAGAGCTTGTCTCTGGCGCGGGTCATGGCCACATAAAAGATGCGCCTTTCCTCTTCTATTTCCTTATCTTCCTTCGCCTTTTTCTGCGGCACTATACCCTCGTTAACATCAGGCAGGACTACCAGCTTATATTCCAGCCCCTTTGAGCCGTGCATGGTCATAAGCTGTACCGCATCCCTGTCTTTTTCCCGGCTGCTCTCCCGCAGTTCCTTTTCATAAACCGCAATGCTTTCCAGCCAGTCCTTATAACCATCATGTGCTTTGGCCGAATCACAGATAAAATCAAATTCCTCTTCCAGTTCCTCCGTATCCCTGCCTTTCGCCGCTGCGTTCAGCCTTGCCCACTGCTCATAGCCCATGCCCTTTCTTATATACATAAGCGCGGCATATACAGGCATTCCCTCCAGCCCCTCAAGCTGGTATTTGAGTTTTCTGATCTGATTGGCCACTGCCGGCTTGATACTCTTATCATTAAACAGCTTCTCAAGATCCACAGTCTCTTCTGTCAGCAACGCCCTTCGTATATAACGAAGCGGCTTGTTCATGAAACGAAGGAAATTCTTCCGGCTCCTGTCCCCATGGGCAAAAGCCAGCATTGCCAGCATATCCTGCGCTGTATCTCCCGCAAATATGCTGTCTATCTTCTCTTTCACATAAAAGGGGATCCCTGCTCCGGACAGTGCTCTGGAATAGTAGCCGGCCCCGCTGTTAGTCCGAAACAGCAGCGCCATATCTTTATAATCCATATGTTCATGAGCCTGTCCTATCAGCGTACAGACTGCTTCTGCCTCCTGCGCGCGCTCATCAAAGCCGTTCACAAACACCGATCTGTTCCCGTCCCGTTTTGCCCGCAGTTTCTTTAAAAAGCGTGACCTGTTATTGCCCACCAGCTTAAGCGCTGCCCCGACTATAGGCGGCGTACTGCGGAAATTCTCTTTCAGTGTCACCCTCTCCGCATCCGGATAATCTGACGGAAAGCCCAGCATTATTCCCGGATCTGCACTTCTGAAACCG
The DNA here is from genome assembly GCA_947169935.1 of uncultured Lachnospiraceae bacterium. Lineage (GTDB taxonomy): Bacteria > Bacillota > Clostridia > Lachnospirales > Lachnospiraceae > NK4A136. Next base: position 18,588 of record CAMVRS010000059.1, on the reverse strand, counting down.
TATATGGACTGATCGTCGTCCCCAACTATAAACAGATTCCTGCGGGGTTCGGCCAGCATGCGCACCACCTTATACTGCATAGGGTTGATGTCCTGGAATTCATCCACCAGTATATAACGGTACCGGTTCTGCCAGTTCATCAGTACCTCAGGCCTCTCCTCAAAAAGCCTGTAAGTATCCAGCACCATATCATCAAAGTCCAGCTTATGCTCCGCCTTCAGGATGCCATGGTATTCGTTATAGACCTTCACAAAGGTATCTTTCCTTAAGATACCTTTCGACTCATCATATTCTTCAGGCGGCAGCCCATCATTCTTAAGCCGCGAAAAAGCCCCCAGAAGATCCTCTATGGTGGTCTCATCATCCTCTGCGTCCGGATATCCGCCCAGTACCTCTTTAAGATAATGACGCTTTGAAGCCTCATCCAGTATATTTGATCTGTTATAGTGATAAAATTCCTTTAAGATCCCAAGGAATACGGCATGAAAGGTGCCGAAGTTCACATCACTGCCTGTATCCCCGCAGAGCTTATGGAAACGCTCTTCCATCTCCATGGCGGCAGCTTTGGTAAAGGTGATCACCAGAATATGGCCAGGGTCTATCCCGCCCTTGCCGACCATATAGGCTATACGGCGTGTGATCACAAAAGTCTTGCCCGAACCGGGACCGGCAAGTACCATCATAGGACCATCCGTATGACGCACCGCCTGTTCCTGTTCGGGACTCAGACCTGAAAATATATCATTATTCATTGGCATACCTCTTTAACGCGGCCTTCTCTTCCGCTTGCTTGTATGCCTTCTCAGAGTATAGAGATATTACTATACGGAAGCTGCACTGTCAAGCAGTTCGATACCCTTCCTGATCCTCTTAATACTCTCTTCCTTGCCCAGTACTTCCATGATCTCGGTAGCGCCTGCAGGGGTCATCTGCTTACCGGATACCGCAGTACGGATGGGCCACATCACATAGCCGTTCTTTACGCCCTTCTCCTCAACATACTTAAGCAGGGTCTGATAAAGAGCGTCATTCGAATAATCCTCCTGCGCCTCAAGTACAGGCAGTACATCCTTAAGTACCTGCAGCGAAGACGCAGCGTCGGTCTTCATCTTCTTATGAGTGTACATAGCTATGTCGTACTCCGGCAGTTCCTCAAAGAAATCCACATGCTCCGCGATATCAGGGAATACCTCGATACGGGTCTTGACCATATTGGCGATCTTCTTAAGATCCAGATCCTTCTTAATGGCCTGCTTAAGGTACGGCTCCGCCATCTCATAGAAGGTATCGAAATCCATAGCCTTTAAGTACTCGCCGTTCATCCAGCGCAGCTTTACTATATCAAACACTGCAGGGGATTTGCTGATCCTGTGGTAATCAAACTCTTTTATAAGCTCATCCAGCGAGAAGATCTCCCTGTTATCCTCGGGACTCCAGCCCAGGAGTGCTATAAAGTTTACGATGGCTTCGGTCACAAAGCCCTGCTCCAGAAGGTCCTCAAAAGAGGAATGTCCGCTCCTCTTTGAAAGTTTCTTATGGTTCTCATCTGTAATAAGGGGCAGATGGATATATACCGGGCTCTCCCAGCCGAAGGCATCATACAGTCTCTGGTATTTGGGAGAAGACGAAATATACTCGTTTCCTCTTACCACATGGGTGATGTTCATGGTATGGTCATCAACCACGTTTGCAAAATTGTAAGTGGGATAGCCGTCGGATTTGATCAGTATCATATCATCAAGCTCGGCGTTCTCAACGGTGATATCGCCGTAAAGCTCATCCTTAAAGGTCGTGGTGCCTTCATTGGGAATATTCTGGCGCACTACAAAAGGCTTGCCTGCAGCCAGGTTCGCTTCCACCTCTTCCTTCGAAAGGCCCAGGCAGTGCTTGTCATAGATGCTGATCTCCTTGCCCTCGACAACCTCGGTCTTAAGCGTAGCCAGTCTCTCCTTATCACAGAAGCAGTAATAAGCCTCTCCCTTATCGATAAGCTCCTTTGCATACTTCATATAGATGCCGGTCTTTACACGCTCGCTCTGAACATAAGGGCCATATCCGCCGTCCTTATCGGGGCCTTCGTCATGGGTAAGTCCTGTCTTTTCAAGGGTTCGGTTGATGATATCGATAGCACCTTCCACAAAACGCTCCTGGTCGGTATCCTCTATGCGCAGCATAAAGTCGCCGCCCTCATGCTTTGCTATAAGGAACTCGTAAAGCGCGGTCCTTAAGTTACCTACATGCATCTTCCCCGTAGGGCTGGGTGCATAACGTGTTCTGATCTTCATGATTATATCTCCTCCTTTGTGTAAAGATCCTTCGGGCTGAAGCCCTCAGGATGACATTTCCTGCTTAAGATCCTTCAGGGCTAAACCCTCAGGATAACACTTCTTTTAATTTCTTCTCCTGTAATACCAGATCCCCAGACCGACCAGCAGCACTGCTCCCGGTAATATTCCCGTAAGTATCAGTGAAATAACTCCTCTTGCCGTGGGGTCTACCAGTATGGGATCGTAGCTGTAGGGCTTAACCGGCACATCCGCTTCCGCCTCTGTCTCAGAAAGCTTGAGCAGGCTTCTCATAAAGAGCTCGTAGTTGCTTCCGTTAACAGCCATATTGATATCCTTATACAGGAAATAATCTGTCGTATATGTTACCACCCTGCTGACACCGTTGTCACCATATCTCTCAGTATAAATTCCAAGAGAGAAAGGTCCTTTCTCCATATCACGGCCCACCTTGACGAAAGCGCCCTCGGTAGTGCGCAGGAAAGTAGATCCGCTCACATCGGCCGTTTCCTTAAGGCGTATGCCCCTTGAGAAAGGCATGTAGATAAAGCGTGTACGGCTGGTGGTATATACCGCTCTGGTAAGCTCACCTTCGATTATCTCCGGCAGCAGGAATTCCGGCGTGCCGTTATAATATGCAGGGTCGGCCTCGCTGACTACCCCGGGCAGCACTTCCATACCGAAGTCGCCCAGCAGGCTGTAGAAATTGGTAAGCTCCGCGCCTTCCGTATACCCCGTAATGAATAACGCAGCCTTTCCTTTTTCCATAAAGCGTCTGATCTTTGCAAGATCGTCAACGTTCATATCTTTGACAGGCGCAAGTATGAAAATGATATCGCCGTCATCGGGAATATCCTCATGCAGCAGCAGGTTTATGGACTCCATGTCATAACCCGCATTTGCGATCCTGGTTATCAGCTCCTCATCCGGCTCAAATTCATCATGTCCGTTGATGCAGTAGATCTTGGGCACATGATCGTTAATAACGTAACGGATGGCGCTCATGACCCTGCCTTCACCGTCATAGCCGGAAACATGATAGTCAGTGGTAACATAGCCGCCTTCACTCACATCGTAGGCATAATCGTAGCTCACCTGATAGCAGTCATAATAATTAACCACCCTGCTCTTCTTGCCGCTTACCACGATCATACTGTTGGAGAGAGGTTCCACATCCGTATAATCCAGATAGAAATAAGGATTCTCTTTAGGATCCACATAGTCCACCTTGACAAAGCCGCTGTTCTCCACGATACGGTCAAGGGTAGCATCCAGTGTTTCGTCCTTATCCTCATCATTCACCAGCACATATATCTGCACGGCACGATCCAGATTTGCCAGCGCCAGCTTGCTCTCTTCCGTTATGGAACGTATACCGTTATAGGTAAGATCCACGCTCTTCGTTTCATAAGGCAGGGCTCTTATTCCTATGTTTACAGCCAATACCGCTGCAGTCACCAGTACTATCTTCAGCGTGTTTACCAGCGCCCAGGGTATTCCGTGGGTCTTTACCGAAAAACGTCTTGCGGCAAGGATCTGCTCCGTGTAGAAAAGCGAAAGCACCACAACGGATATGTAATATACATAATCAGGCCAGTAGAGCACGCCGTATAAGCTGTTATCGAAGGGGCCCGTAAGATCCAGGATAGAAAGCATGGCGGTTATCATATTGCCGCCACGGCTTATCATACCGCTTATAGCCTTTACCATCGCGCTCAAAAGCAATACGAAGAAGGAAAGCACAGCCGCTATCATCTGATTCTCCGTAAGCGATGATATCAGCACGCCAAGGCCCAGTGCCGCCATGCCAAAGAAGAAGAATCCGACTACCGCCAGAACGTTCTCATTAAAGGGAACATCACCATAGATCCTCATGATAAGGGGATATGCCAGCATAACCGGAAAGACAGGAAGAAATACCGATACGGCAGCAAGATATTTGCCCACCACTATCTGCCATAACCTTACCGGTGAAGTAAAGAGCAGCTGGTCAGTCCTGTGGCGCTTCTCCTCCGCAAAACTGCGCATGGTGATGAGCGGCATGGTAAAGATAAAGATAAACAGCACCGCATCCAGGATATAGGAAAGATACGGCATTCCGTTAGTCAGTCCGTAATACCTGAAGTACCAGCCCATAAAGAACAGGGTTACCGATAAAAAGAGCCAGCCGCTTAAGTTGCGGAAGTTGCCCAGCCATTCTTTTTTAAATACTGCCCACATCTTCAGCCTCCTCTTTCATGGGCCGTATGAAGGTCAGTTCAAGATAAACTTCCTCCAGGGTAACCTGACGCCCCGTCATCTCAAGTATGGTATAGCCGGCCTTTATGCAGGCTTTTGAAAGCACTTCCCTGATATCCTTTCCCTTTTTGGCCGTAACTTCTATAGTGCAGGATTCCGAATCCTCCTTGCAGACCTTATGGCTCTCTATATCTTTGATCTTATCCATAGCCCGTTCGGCAGCCGTGGCATTGCCCTTAAGCACCAGGTTCAGACGCTGCTGCTCGTTATACTCTTTAACCAGATGCTCCGGAGTATCATCCGCAACAAGCCTGCCGCCGGAAAGTATCATTACGTGATCGCAGAGACTGCTGACCTCACTTAAGATATGGGTCGAGAAGATAACCGTATGCTCTTCTTTCAGCCGTCTGATCAGCTCACGCATCTCCACTATCTGCCTGGGGTCCAGACCCGAAGAAGGCTCATCGAGTATGATAAGCTCGGGATTACCGGTTATAGCCTGGGCCAGTCCCACCCTCTGCTTATAGCCTTTGGAGATCTGCTTGATCAGATGCTGTTTGACGTACCCCAGAGCAAGGAGCTCTTCCACACGCTCCACTTCCTTACGCTTTTCCTTACCGCTTAAGCCCTTAAGCTCTGCGGCAAAGCCCAGATACTCCGATACTGTCATATCGGGATACAGCGGGGGAACTTCCGGAAGATAGCCTATATGTCTCTTGGCTTTTACCGGGTCTTTGATCATGGAGATATTATTGATGAGTATCTCTCCGCTTCCGGGTGCCAGATAACCGCTTATCATGTTCATGGTAGTGGACTTGCCCACACCGTTAGGCCCCAGAAAGCCATAGATCTTTCCTTTTTGTGTCTCAAAAGAGATGTCTTTGACTATCTCCCTGCCTCCATAGGCTTTACACAGATTCTGTACCTTCAGCAAAACTTTTACTCCTCACATGCGGCGTATTCCTCTAGTTCCGGAACTGCTGCCGCTTTTTTATACATATCGGGAAACTCCCTCTTCAAACGCAGCATGCATCTTTTTACAAAGCTGCGTCTTTCGTCCATATTGAATTTAAAAACATTCTTATGTCCCCAGATATGCGTAAACATATCCTGCCCCCTTAAGCCTTCCATGGAAGGAACAAAGGAATATACGCTAAGCCCCCGCTCTGCCGCGCACATCGGAAGTATCCTCTGCTCCGCAAATACCATGGGACAGAGCTTATCATCCGTCGGTCCCATATTATGCATGAATCGCAGGGATTCTTCAACATAGTGATCCCTGAAATCCTTATCCCTTATATAGAGCATGGCTGTATTAGCCGGTCTTATCTTAAAATCCCAGCCTCTCGGATAAGAATACCCCGGTCTGGTGGCAAAAGTGCCCGGGTCGGGATATATGGCAGGATTAAGCTCCTCCCTGTGTATCACGGCAACGGACTTATCCCGCAGATGCCGGCCAAGGCTTCTCCAGATTATCAGGTCCGTATCTATCATGACTGCCGGCATATCCTCCAGCTTAAGAGCGCATAGCTTGCCCGCCGCCCAGAACACGCCGGGGTCTATATCCTCCGGAACATCAAATTCCTCCATCCCCCGGGAGAAGATATCCTCCAATCCTCTTTCCATAAAAAAAGCGCCGGCCTTTTTATCGGCGTAGAGTCTGGTCCTGCCGTTATATTCCTCGTAAGCGGCAACCGACAGAAGCAGGCAGGCCAGTTCATGATCCTGCATTGCAAACTCCCGGCCGGCGCCCACTCCGGATGGTTTTGTCCATAAAGAATAGAATCCGTTCATATCAGATAAGATCCAGTCCGTAGCCCAGTTCTTCTATGAGCCGCCTCATCACAAACTCCTCATGCACATTTCCGGCGGGCTCTGAAGCTTTGGCACCGTCACTGTGCTGTGAGCTTACCAGGACATCCGCAAAGCCCCCGTATATAAAACTGCCGCGGTTATAGCTGCCGTTATAAAAGCTGCCCGTAAGGAAATACCTGCCGGGGAAGGAGCTTCCAATATAACTGCTCCGCAAAAAACTGCCCGCGCCAAACAGAAGCCTGTAGGAACTGCCCCCGCCGAAGAACCAGGAAAGATAACTGCCGGAAAGCCCGCCCCTGAAGCTCCCCCTGATATAAGAGCTCCTTAAATAGCTGCCCAGACCGTACTTTCCTCCAAAATAGCTGCCGGCCACAAAGCTTCCGCCGCGGAAACTCCCTGTTCCAAAAGCCCCCTTGCGATAACTGCCTTTCAAAAAGCTGCCCTTATGAAAACCGGCCTTCCGGTAGGAACCCATAACAGTCCTGAAGCTTCCGGCCGCCGCATAAGGCACCGCTTCCTTTGATGCCACAGGCATAAGTCCCGGCGTCTCATTGCCATAGAACACATGCCCTTCGGGAGGTTTTACTTCACAGCCATTAAAGTAAAGATCATACACCACATCCTTATCCGCCAGGGCAAAGCTCTCTACATAAAGACGTCCCAGCTTTGATATGAGCTTTACAAATATGGGAAAGCCGTGGCCCAGGGCGCACATCTCTTCTGCCCGTTTCTGATCACAATGCATCATAAAACCGCCGTCAGGAAGGGGATTAGCCAGCTTATGATTAAACTCATGATTCCAGACCGTATATACTGCAAAAGCACAGAACTCCGGGCAATAGTTCTCATACGACAAAAAGGCATAACCACTATGGAATGCCGCCAGATCGTTTATTCTCTTATCGTATGCGCGGACAGATTCCCCCTCTATCCTGTCCAGCCATGAAAATCTACCAGCCATAGCTGCCCTTCGTTAAGCGATTATTTAGCGCATATATAGCAATATATTACCACAAAAAAAAGAGCATTAAAAGGATTATTTTTCCCTTTAGTGCCCTTAACATCAGGCTCTCTGCTTACGCCTTCCCGGTGGATCCGAAACCTCCCCTGTCAGCACCTTCAAGATGATCGCACTCTTCAAATTCCACCACAGGCTGATGCTCCATTATACGGAACTGGCATACACGGTCGTTAACGTGTATCTCCGTATCCCTTACCGCCAGTACAGGCATGAACCACTGGTCGTTATCGCCGCAATAGCTCTCATCTATCACGCCGCAGTGATTGGTCTGAATGATACCGAAATTCTTAAAGGTAGAACTCCTGGGCACCACATGAGCCTCATAGCCTTCCGGCAGCTGCATCCCCACTCCCAGCGGGATAAGCTTAAATTCACCCTTTTTAAGGGTGATATCTTCTGCACTGCGCAGGTCGATCCAGTCTGACTTTCCTTCTATATAGCGCAGTTTTTCTATCTTATCACTGAAATACTTGATCTTTATCTTCGGCATATTCACTCCTTGTAATCCGGGCAGTATATCACGGGTTTTGAAGGATCCGTCTGGGCCAGGCTGGCTTTAACGTCGATCACACGCTGATTGCTGCTGCCCTTCCACTGCAGATTCACATCCTTTTTATCCTGCTTAAACTCTCCGTCAACGACCACATCTACATACTGCATAACGGGATAATGCAGCACATCATCCCAGTCGTAACCGGTATAGAGCCAGATATTCTTATCGGGATAGCGTTTCTTTACTTCCTCGGCAAAAGCCCTTACATCCAGCCGGTTAGACGGGAACAGCGGATCACCGCCGCTGAAAGTAAGTCCGCTGATATAGCTTTTATCAAGCTGTTCAAATATTTCCTGCTTTGCGGCTTCATCAAAGGGGAGTCCGCCTTCCGGATCCCAGGTGATGGGATTGTGGCATCCCGGACAGCAATGGTCGCAGCCCGCTACCCAGAGTACCACCCGGAGTCCGTCGCCGTTTAGCATATCGTCGTGGGTAATATTGTGGTATCTCATTACATGCTTTTCCTTTCCGCGATCTCGGCCATCTTCGCATCATTCAGGCGGGAATCGCCGTGTACACGCGAATAGGAAAGATATCCGTTCATGCGGTCGATCTTGGTCAGGTTGCGGCTGCCGCATACAGGGCAGACATCCATCTCCAGCTCCTCGTGACCGCAGTCATCGCAATATGCAAGGCTTAAGTTTACGCCCTCATAGAAGCCCATCTCCATAGCCCTGCGCACCAGCGTACGTACAGCACCGGTATTATAGGATACAGGATATTTAACATACTGTATCTTTCCGCCATTTAAAAGCTCCCAGAAACGATCCTCAAGATCCTGCTTCTGTATGGGCGTGATAGCCTCTGTCACATGGCAGTGGAAAGAGTTGCTTACATACTCCCTGTCGCTGACGCCCTCTATGATGCCGTACTTCTTTCTGAACTGCTTTACCTGCAGACCGCAAAGGCTCTCCGCGGGAGTTCCGTAGATAGCATAGAGATTGCCGTCCGCCTCTTTAAACTCGGTAATACGCTTGTTGATATGCTCCATAACATCAAGAGCAAACTGTCCGTCCTCAACAAGGGATTTACCGTTGTAAAGCATCTGAAGCTCATTAAGAGCCGTAATACCAAAGGATGCCGTAGCATATTTAAGCAAAGGCTTGATCTTATCATGCAGACCAAGATGTCCCTCAAGGAAACCGCCTTCGCAGTATGCCAGAGGATTGGTAGATGCACGCATCTCACCAAGATATGCATAGGTGCGGATGTGCAGCTGTCTGATCAGGTTCAGATAATAATCCAGCACCTCATAAAAATCCTTGCTCTCCTGACGCGATTTAGCCAGTATCATGGGCAGATGAAGCGAAACCGCACCAATGTTGAAGCGTCCTACAAATATAGGCTCATCCTTATCGTCAGCAGGATGCATACCGCCCCTTACATACCAGGGTGAAAGGAAAGCCCTGCAGCCCATGGGTGAGATAACTTTTCCGTACTGCTTGTACATGCTGGCGATATAGCCCTTACCGGTAAGTGACAGCCAGTCGGGATACATGGTCTTTGCGGAGCATTCCACTCCCGCTTCGAACACATCCTCCATCTCACCGCCGGGTCCGTGAAGGTTCTCGTCATAAAGGAACACTATCTTCGGGAAAAGCACGGGCTTTTTATGGCCGTCCTTGCCCTGTCCCTTCCTGCGTACATTAAGCATGCTTATGGTGGCCTGACGTGCAAAACGTCCTTTGCCGATACCGGCAGTCACAGTGATAAAAGGATAATCTCCGCGGCTGGAAGCCACAGTATTAAACTTGTATTCCCAGCCCTGGAAGCCCTGTTCAAAATCCCTGATCACATCCTGCATCGCTTCTGCTTCTGCACTGGCATGATCAACTCCCAGCTGTTCGTACTTCTTTATATATTTTTCGAAAGACTTCTCCGCATAAGGCTCAAGGATCTTATCAACTTCCGGTACCGTAAAACCGCCGTACTGCTGTGAAGCCGCACTCAGCACTATATCTCCGATAACATCAAAAGCAACATCCAGAGTCTTGGGCTCGTTATACCAGATATTACCCATCTCGAAGCCGCCGCTCAGAACGCTCTTAACATCAAAGAGGCAACAGTTCATGGTATCACGGCGCGCGCTCATATCATGTACATAGATATAGCCGTCGCGGCATGCCTGCAGTTCCTCCGTGGTAAGGAAAAATTTCTGATAAAGCTCCTTATTGAGCTGGTTAAAGATAAGAGAACGCTTGGTGGAGACCAGAGCCGAATCAGTGTTGGCATTTTCCTTATCTCCTATATACATAATGGACTGACTCTTCTTATATACGTCGTCCAGCATGCGCACAAAGTCCTGCTTATAATTGCGGTAATCCCTGTAGCTTTTGGCAACTATGGGCTTAACATCTTCGAGCGCACTCTCCACTATATTATGCATAATGGGGATAGGGATCTCGTCAACACCCATGGCATCCACTTTATCCACAACGAACTGGCAGATACGGCGTTTCTCTTCTTCCGTAAAATCCGTCAGTGCGCGGTATGCCGATTTGCCAACGGCGTTAATTACCTTCTGGACATTAAATTCCTCACGTGTATTGTCCTTTTTGATAACCTTAACATTCCTTTTAGGCTTATATTCAGCGCCGTAATCCACTTCCGCCATCAGTCTTCCTCCCCTTGCTTTTCCACTTCATGTTGTAATGCAAAACAAATAAAGCACAAGATATTGTGCCTTATCATTATATCAAAAATCATACTTTTGTCAACGAATAATAATGCCCTGCTTTCCGTCCGGAAACAAGGCATAAGTGAAATTTCTATCAGCTTTTTCTGTTGTTATCCGGTATCATGCCTGCTTTTCTGCCGCTTCCTTTTTATTTTTGTTCTTACGAAGACCGAAGCCGATAAGAAAAGCTATGACAATGGCAGCCGCAAATACAACGAATACCAGTCCGTATGAAAGAAATGCATTTAAAAACAATGTTAACTCCATCATCATCACCTCAAAACAGATTAATACAACAAAGCACAGTTTACAGTGATACGGCTTATCTGTCAAGTTTGCCCTGCAGCGATATTATACCTTTATCTGCATTAACTGTAAATGGCTCTTACTGCCCTGCGGTATGCTTCCGGTGTCTGGGCTTTTCGTATTTCCTTAAGTACTTTGTCTCCCTGCGGACAGCTTACTGCAAGATAACTCCAAATTTCCTTCATCTTAAAAAGCACGTCTTTCTCTCCGGACAGATATGCTGCATACTCATCCCACAGCTCTGATAAGAACGCGGCTATACGCCCGGGATCGCATATGATCCCATTCTCCGCTTTTATCTTCTCCGGCAGGAAAGGATCCTTAAGCAGCCCCCGCCCTATCATTATCTCTGTAATTCCCGGGAACTGTTTTATGACTGCATCCGCATCATCAGCCGTGTTGATATCCCCGTTAAACACCAGCTTTTCAGCCGGGAAAAGGTCGTAGAATTCCTTAAAGCAGTCAAGCCTTACACTGCCTTTATACAGATCCTTAAGCAGTCTGGAATGGATGATGATACGTGATATGGGATATTGCGAATAAAGCTTTGCTATCAATGCGGCTTCCGCAGGGTCTTCAATGCCAACTCTGGTCTTTACGGATATCTCCGGCAGACCTTCAGCCTTAAAAACCTCCTCGAAAAAAGCTTTCAATCTGTCAGGATCCGCAAGCATCCCTGCGCCCCTGCCATGGGAAGTTACCGTAGGTGAAGGGCAGCCAAGGTTCAGGTTGATCTCCTTATATCCCATAGCTGCGATATTTTTAGCCGCCCATACAAAAGCTTCCGGATTATTGGTAAGGATCTGGGGGATCAGCTTATCATCATAGGGATCGATCTCCAGCTTTTCCTTCTTTTTATAACTGTGTGTCTGATTTGCCGTGATGAACGGGGTATAGCTTACATCTATGCCTCCGAAATGCTTCAGATATACACGTCTGAATATGAAATTGGTAATGCCCTCCATCGGGGCCAGTGAAATCCTCATAGTCTTCCTCCACAGACAGTTATTATACCATAAAAGTCAAAGAAAGATCCTTCGCTTCGCTCAGGAAAGTCACAAGAAGGGCCCCGTGGTATCAGCTTCAGATGACATATGGAGTATTTTATGCTATACTTTCTTATTATTTTTCTATTTTGGAGGGAAATCAATGAAGACCCTGTATCTCGAATGTAATATGGGGGCAGCCGGGGATATGCTTACCGCCGCACTGCTTGAACTTCTCCCTGATCCCGACTCCTTTGTAAAACGTTTTAATGACCTGAACATACCAAGAGTTAAAATGCTGCGCGAGGACGCCGTCAAATGCGGCATCCACGGCACGCATATCCGTATTCTTGTGGATGGCGAAGAAGAACATGAAGGTATGCACGAACACCATCATGATCATGAACACAACCACGATCATGAGCACCATCATGACCATGATCACGGACACAGTCACCACCATCACTCCTCTCTGGAGCAGATCCGCTTTATAATCGATTTTCTTGATATAGATGATGACGTCAAGGAAGATATAATGGCCGTCTATGGCCTTATCGCCGAAGCCGAATCCCATGCACATAACCGTCCTGTGACGGAAATACATTTCCATGAAGTAGGTACTATGGATGCCATCGCTGATGTTACGGCTGTCTGCATGCTTATTAAAGAGATAGGCGCAGACCGGATCATCTGCTCTCCCATCCACGTGGGGAGCGGCACGGTAAAATGCGCCCACGGCATACTGCCCGTACCCGCGCCTGCAACCGCCTATATTTTACAGGGCATCCCTTCCTACAGCGGAGAGATAAAAGGTGAGCTCTGTACGCCTACAGGCGCTGCATTACTTAAGCACTTTGCGGGCAGCTTTGCCCCTATGCCCGTTATGAGCACCAACGCTATAGGCTACGGCTGCGGAAACAAAGATTTCCCCGTCGCCAACTGCGTGCGTGCTTTCCTGGGCGAAACCGCCGGCAATGAGGACCGGGTCACGGAGCTTTCCTGCAACATTGACGATATGACTGCGGAAGATACGGCATTTGCCTGCGAAGAACTCATGAACGCCGGCGCCAGGGATGTATACTGTACTGCTGTACTTATGAAGAAAGGCCGTCCCGGCACACTGCTTACAGTCATAACAGATGACGCGCATAAAGAAAATATGGTAAAGCTGATCTTTAAGCACACCACCACCATAGGCGTCCGCGAATGCCGGATGGACCGTTATGTGCTTGACCGCAATACCATAGAAAAGAACGGCATCCGTTTCAAAGAATCCTCAGGCTACGGCGTATCCCGCAGCAAGGCGGAATTTGAAGATATAGCCGCATATGCCCGTGCAAACGGCATAAGCTTAAGCGAAGCCAGGGCAAAACTCACACAAAGCTAAAAAACATCAAGGAGAAAATAAAAATGCTAACCGATGTAACAGTTATAGTCTTATCTGCAGCAGTCTTTCTGGCACTGATACTCTATCTGGCCCTGGAGCAGAAACAAAGAGAGAAACTGATGGGGATCGCCTTCTTCATATCTGCCGGAGGCGGTATCATCATGTACGGTTTTGGCTACAGCCACGGTCATGACGGAGTCCTGTCCCATGTCTCGGGAATGCTGAAAACCCTGATAGATGTCGGACGTATGTATGTCGGTATGAATAATGAACCGATATTCACCAAGGCCCTTGAAATAACAGGTTCCAAAAACAATATCTGGATGGTTCTTTTCTGGGTGGTTCATTTCCTGGCATATTACTCAATGGCCAGCGCAGCCATCCTTGCACTGGGCAAAGGTGCTATCCGCAAGCTGCAGCTCATCCTTCTGAACGTCCGTGATGTGGAGCTCATCTACGGTATCACCGACAGTTCAATAATACTGGGCAGACATCTGGCTGCCGACAAACATGTTTCCGTTGTATTTGTAGGCGAAGCAGATTCCGGCCAGGAAACGGCTATCCGTACCATGGGCGCCGTACTCTTCTCCGACGAGACAGCCATCGGCCCCGGCGAGGGTTTCCTTAATCTCCTGTCTGTAAAACCCAAAAAAGGCAATCTGCGTGTCTATGCTCTGTCACCTGACGAAAACGCCAACCATAATTACGTGCTGCATCTGCGGGATCTGCTTCAGAAAGCCAACATCCCCACAGACCGCACTTCCCTGGTCCTGCTGGGCCGCGAAGAACGACACGGCGCCGGCCTTCAGGCCGATGGGGATCACTACGGTTACGGTGATGTAAAGACCTTCGACACTTCGGAACTTACAGCCCGTCTGCTGATGCAGAAATATCCTATCTGTAATGTAATAGACTTTGACGAAAACTGCCGTGCCACCGAGGATGTGGAAGTACTGCTGGTAGGTTTCGGACGCATGGGACAGGAAGTACTTAAAAAGCTTATCGCCAATGGCCAGTTTGCAGGCAGCGAATTCCGCGCCTTTGTATTCGATCCCCGCATCGATCAGATAGACGGTTTCTTCCGTACGCGTTACGAAGCCATGCTCAAGGCCTATAACGTCAGCTTTGAGCCCTACAGCGGCGAAAGCCGCCAGCTCTGCTCTTTCCTGATGTCACATGCAAAAACTCTCAAATACGTGGTCATTGCCACCGGTAATCTGATCAAAGGCCGCGGCATTGCGGATGATATACTCGAGATGCTGATAAAGAACGGCAATAATCTGCCCGTATACCAGTGCTGCTCCGGTACCGTTATCTGCCATAAGATGAATGATGTTAACGAGACCTCCAGCCTGCACGATGCAGATATCCTGTACGACGGCGATATGGACTCCAACGCAATGAAGATCAATCACTACTACAACGATCCTAATGGCTCCATGCAGGAGCAGTGGCTCAGATGCGATTACTTCAGCCGTATGAGCTGCCGCGCCAGCACGGACTTTCTTTCTCCCCTGCTTCACCGTCTCCATGCAGATAAAAGGGAACTGGTTTCCGAAGGAAAACTTCAGAATCTTGGCCAGACCGAGCACCTGCGCTGGAACGCATTCCACTATACCATGGGCTACTCTCCCATGAGCAGGGAAACCTGGGAAAAACGCGCTGAAGAATTCAAAAGACAGGAACGCGCCCAGGAATCCAACCGCATCCGTATCTCCAAAGATACCGCCAACAAGCAGCATGCCTGCCTTGTGAGCTGGGATGAACTGGATGAACTCTCTGAGCGCGAAAATAAAGTTACAGGTAAATCTCTTGATTATAAGCAGATGGATATCGACAACGTTTTAGTCGTCATCGATATCCTGGAGGATAAGGACTGATCCTTATCCCCAAAGGCTTTTCTTAGCCGAATCTTCATCTGCAAAGGGCCCGGGTATGGTGCTGATGCCGCGGTGGCTGCCAAGATAATCAGTATCAAAGATTATGTCGGTGCCATCCGGATTCTCAAAGCGCTGCTCGGGCTCAAATGCTTTTCCAAGAGTCTCCGTACATATAACGGAAGTACTGAAATCCTTAAGCAGCGAATAAACATTTGTCTTTATGCTGTACTTTCCCTTATTGCTCTTCTTAAGTTCTATGCTGACCTTATTCTTCTTATCTGCCAGCTTGTTCTTGTCATGCCTGCTGATATTTGCCCCGTTGAAATATGCATTTCCGGAGATCCATACAGGAAGATGGCCAAAGTGAGCCTGCGCCAGAGCCCCCATATCAGGCTTGCCGTCGATGGCAAAAGGAGCGTTCCATTCCTCAAATGAAGGGAAGATATCGAAGCACTTCGTTCCCACCTCCATATAATCCGCATCAGCGGGAGTCTTCTTCTTATCTTCGATGGGATAATTCTGTATAAATATATTATTGTATATCCTGTCATCTCCGTGGAGTATGGTCATGAAGCCTGCGACCTCGGTCCTGTGGCGGATATGATAAGGCGTGTATCTGGGCTCACGCTGTCCGTTGACTATGCTGTCCACGCCGGAATTGATAAGGCTGAAAGCTCCCAGGAACAGATTGTGCACGCAGGCTATGCCTTCACTGGGTATCGTTACGCTCACCTTGGAAAGCAGCAGGTTGTTGTCGACCAGCGTAGGTCCGTGGCCTACTTCGATAAATACATCAGTCGAGAACATGATACCGGGCTTTGCCAAAACACCGTCGGGACGATGGTTATCATGCAGCAGGTTCTGTGTGATACGCGCTCCCTGGGCTTCCCAGTCAAGCCATATGCCCATGATACAGTTATGGATATGATTACGCCTGATGGTAACATCTATGCCTGCATGAAGCTTGATGCCCGCTGTCTCTGCGCCTGCCAGCTGTGCGGAAGTACATACATCATGGATATGGTTATCTTCTATCAGGGAAAATACCGCCCCCATGCGCCCTACTATACCGGTCTGTCCGCAGTCATGGATATGGCAGCGGCGTACTATATGTGAACCTATACGCTCCTTTACCCAGCCATGGTACTGTCCGCGGCATACCGCATCTCTCTCCATCTGGGTAGGGCTCTTAACATACTTTCTGAAGAAGTACATATCATTTTCCGGATCAAGATACTTGCCAAGGGAAATACCGCAGCAGCGGCTGCCGTAAATCTCGCAGTCCTCAATGATCCAGCCTTTGCTCCAGTGGGGTCCTATCATGCCGTCCTGATAAGCAGCGGGAGGTGCCCAGGTAGTAGCCGCCTTGTTGATATTAAAACCGCTGACAGTTATATAGTTCACGAAATTCTTATCCGGCATGAAGCAGTTACGGCGCACCGTTATCTCTACATTCTCTTTATTGGGATCTGCGCCGCGGAAATTTGCGTACAGAACGGTCTTATCCCCGGCCTGCTCCACAAAGAATTTAAACTTTGAAGCTTCCTGATCCCAGGAATAAGGATCAGCCTTTGCTTTAAGACATTCATCAAGACTGTCTGCCTCATACATCATGGCATCATTAAGGAATACGGCTCCGGTATGACGTACCTTGTCAGAAAAATACCAGTCTCCCTCCACTTTCTCTATATAGGGATTATATGCCCCGAATATACTGTTATCGATACTGACTGTCCAGGTAGTCCCTTTATACTTCTTCCAGTTCTTAACTTCCTCTGCGCCGGTGATCACGGCTCCCAGCGGCTCCTTTGAACGGTATGTGATCCTGGCATCCTTTGTGCCGGCGTTAACCGGGCACACCCACTCTCTGTAGATACCGGGAAGCACCACCACTTCATCTCCCGCCGCAGCGATCTTTGCAGCATCGCCTATGCGTTTAAACGGGCGCTCCTTGCTGCCGTCGCCCTGGCTGTGCGCCGAAGCATCAACATAGTAAGTTCTGGTTTTTGACATTTTGTTACCTCCTCTACTATTAAATTTGGTTCTATATTATTACACTATAACACCCGGGCCTCTGTCAAAGGCTTTTCTTTTATAAAATACATATCTCAGCCAGGCTGCAGCTCCGCTGATAAACCAGACAATACCTGTAGCCCACCAGATACCCCATACGCCTATCGCAGCGATCCCCGTCATAAAAACAGGTACAGAGAATCGTCCTATGACTTCCACTATACCGTTAATAAGTGCAAATAACGCATCGCCAAGCCCGTTAAGCACTCCCCTGATCACATAGATTATCCCCAGGAACACATAAAAGAGGCTGGTTATGCGCAGGGCTTTTGCCCCCATGGCGATAACCTCCGCTTCCTCCTCCTTAACAAATATGCTGACTATGTCCCTTCCGAATATCTGCATGACAGGCAGCATGGCCAGCGAAAAGAACGCCATAAACACCAGCGCCTTACGATAACCCTGCACTATCCTCTGATTCTTTCCG
Source organism: uncultured Lachnospiraceae bacterium (assembly GCA_947169935.1). Taxonomy (GTDB): domain Bacteria; phylum Bacillota; class Clostridia; order Lachnospirales; family Lachnospiraceae; genus NK4A136. The sequence continues at coordinate 940 of CAMVRS010000059.1, read as the reverse complement.
GCCCCGTAATTCTGACCTGTATAAGTCGAAAGTGATGTTCCCAGCGTCTGGTAAGGCTGATGGATCAGCTGCTCGATCCTGCTGGTGGCAGTAAAGGCCGCTACAGCAACAGGTCCGAAAGAATTCACAACTCTCTGCAGCGCCATGCAGGAAATGGCTATCAGGCTGAACTGCAGAGAAAGAGGCACGCCCAGTTTTATAACCTGCCACGTGATCCTCTTATCAAACACAAAGTCCTCTTTAGAAAATTTAAAATACGGATTTGTCTTAACAGCATATAACATACATGCTGCCCCCGAAAGAAGCTGAGAGACAGCCGTGGCGATACCTGCTCCGGTCACCCCCATCCCCAGTTTGTATACAAAATAGAGATCGAGCACAATATTAATGATACAGGATATGATCAGAAAATACAGCGGCGTCTTCGAATCACCAAGCGCCCTCAGCATGGAAGCTATATAATTATAGAGTGATACAAATATTATGCCTATGCACATTATCCGGATATATGCCAGCGCATCGGGCATTATCTCCTCCGGAGTCTCCAGCAGTTCAAGTATGGATCCTGAAAGAAAATAAGCTGCCACGCCGACCAGCGTAGGGAATATCAGCATTATATAACCGGTATTTGTAATGCATTTTTTGACTGCCTTTGAGTTACTGTTGCCGAAAAACTGCGAAGTTATGATACCGCCGCCTGATCCTATTCCGTTGCATAATGCAAAAAACAGGAAAGTTACCGAAGATGACGCTCCGATAGCTGCCAGAGCGTCGGCGTTTACAAGTCTGCCTACTATGACCGAATCAGCCAGATTATACAGCTGCTGAAAAACATTACCTATCAGCATAGGTATCGCAAACCTGAGGAGAAGCCCCATGGGCTTCCCCTCAGTCATATTAAGAACAGCATTTTTGCCTTTTACCGATGTGCTCATTTTGC
>CAMVRS010000058.1 GCA_947169935.1 uncultured Lachnospiraceae bacterium | reverse complement strand
GGATAGAGGGGACGTGCCTCACCTTTTTCAAGTGATTTATAATAATCTGCGGCTTCATACAGGCGGGCTTCCCTGCAGAAATCTTCAAGCTCGTCCTCTATATCTTCGGGAACCTGCAGATAGATATCATATATGCTGTCCTGATATGCTTTTGTGATCTCCGGATTGGGCGTATAGCTTGCCAGTGAGGAGTAAGGCATATAAAGCGCTTCGTAGCTGAAACGGGCTTCTTCCGGTGCATAGGAGCTGATGGTTGCTGAATCGTCCAGAAGTGCTTCGGCTTCGGGGAGCAGGTCCTTTGCGCGGTATTTTATGCTGGCAGCCAGGCCGCCGGATTCACCGCTGTGGCCGGTGGTGGTATCAAAGGTGTAGTAAGGCTTGTAGTCATATTCGGGATCCGCGTCTATATTGGATATCCACATCTTGCTGTAATAGTCATCCTTATCGGTCATGTTGGAAAAATCCGTATCATGCATTGCGGAGAGCTGGGGGAAATAATCATCCATTTCGGTGATCCTGTCCGCACTGATATGGCTGCCGTCGCTTAATTCGGCATAGGGCATGAAACTGCTGCCGGAATAGGTGACTCCGTTATAGGCCTTGAGATACATATTTTCGTTGCTGTTGGGGACATAGCGTATCACCAGGTCCGTCTCGAAATCGGGGCTTACGTTGCTGATGCCGCCCAGACGTCCTCTTGCCAGACCACCGGTGGCCTGATAGCGGTCAAATAATGAAGCAAACCCGCCATCCAGGTATTTTTTGATCATGTTATCGGTGGCGTCTTTTACCTTGTTTGAACTGTTCTGCGTAGAGATATCGGAGGCGAAGATGCCGCCGCATACCAGCAGGAAGACTATGGAGAGCGCGATGCTCCAGCCGCTCACCTGCAGCATACCCTTTGATGTGGAATAATAGGTATGTTTAGTCGCTTTCTTTGTCCGCTGCCTCTGGAAATCATCATGCAGCCCGCCCTTATAAGGCAGGGTGAAACGCCCGCTGCGTCCTAATACTGCCACAGCTATGTAAGAAGCGAAAAGCATCATCATATAAGGAAGGGGCGGTACGATATTTACATAGAAAGCTATCTGCAGGGGCAGGAAGGTTATCAGGAAAGTAGTGAAGATATCCATGTAGCCGGAAATGGTGATATTCAACAGTATACTGAAGAACCAGCCCATGAAGATCATGGCCATGGTTACAGTCAGGTATCTGTCCTGGATTATCTCTGTAACATCTGCGGTAGCCACATGGAAGAAGTCGGAATATTTCTTGAAGACTTCGCTCAAAAAAGCCATGTAACCTGAATTTACTTCCCAATAGAAGAAGATCGAGAAGAAGATAAAGGCGCCGAAGATCAAAAAGTATCCCAGATAAAAGGTTAGTTTATTGTAGTAGAGAAAGGCTGTTATAAAAGCGAGTATAGCGAATCCGATCACAACTACCGGGAGGTTATAGACCAGGCCGAAAGCACGGACAAGCCCGCCGGTCATGCCAAAGCTGGCCAGGAAGATGAGCAGTGCCCTGATAAAGCATAAGAAGAAACGTCCGGATCCGGGCAGGCTTCTTATATCCTGCAGGGCGGCTCCGTAGGTGATAAGATCTTCGCTGCGCTTTTCAGCTTCGCGGCGCTGGGCACGGGTTAAGCGTTTTGGGGCTTTCTGCTGTTGTACTCTGACAGTTGCCGGCATTACATACTCCTCTTAATATATCTCAGGTTCCGCGGGCAATATGAAATTGCCGTTGGAGATGCGGATAACACCCTGCATATCAGGGTACTGGTAATCAAAGCTTTCCATGGCCGTGGAGATCTTCTCCACCGGCTCCAGATACAGGCGGTACAAGGCCTGGATCAGAGCATCGTCATCCCCGATCTTGTACATGTCAAAGCTCTTATCCCAGCTGTGGTATATAGCCACACGGAAACTTTCACGCTGTTTTATGAGCTGCAGTCCCAGGCTGTAGAAAAGAGAAAGGTCGCGCTGCAGGTAGTTGATATCCAGTTCGGGCAGTATCAGGTAATACAGATCCTTTGATCTTTCATATTCTTTTACAGAGATATCGCCTGTCTTTGCGGTCATCTTCCAGTGGATATCCTTGATCCGGTCACCGGGACGGTATTCACGCAGCTGCAGCAGATCGCGGGTAAGCTCGCCTTCGGGAGAGGTCTCGCTCTCGTCGCTCTCTATAAGGGCTTTGGTGAGGCTTACCGGAGGCAGGCTGAATTTCTCCGGCAGTACCGGTATCTCGCGATGGAAAGTATAGGGCAGCTTAAAGCTGTAAAAATGCAGATAATCGGTGATATAGGCTTCGCTTATGGTAAAATCAAACATCCCGGCGCCGCCCAGAGTATAGGGGAGCTTGAATTCATGAACGCTCAATGCCTCTGCCGGAAGAACCAGTTCCTGTACCGGAGGCGTGGGGAAAAACAGATTCCGGAGATTAAAGCGGAGCTCGCAGTTTAAAAGCGGAAAAGGAGAGCGGTTATTAAGCCGGATGGTTATGTTAAGATCCGAAGGCATGGAGATCTCGCCTTCGGGTACCGACACCTCTATGGAAAGCTTTTTGATGGCGGCACGGGTAAGGGCGATGGAGATCACCGGCAGCAGCATCATCAGCAGTATCAGAACGGTGATAAGCGGCTGCCTGTAAAAGACCGCTCCCAGGATCATAAAGAAGATGCCCAGGAAATATCCTCCTATGGATAAGAGGTTGCTTCGCCTCATGGATTCACCTTGGGAACGGGAACCTGTCTTAAGACCATGCCCAGCAGATCGTAAAGTGTGGCACCCTCTGCCTTTGCGCGTGCATTCATGCGTACACGGTGGGCGGATACGGCATAGAAGATATCATGTATATCTTCGGGAAGGACGAAATCCCTGCCGTTTATAAAGGCGTAAGCTCTTGCCATACGCATGAGAGCTATCGATCCGCGGGGGCTTAAGCCCAGGGCAAAATACTCGGGGTTACGGGTCTGCTCAGTGAGCCGGACAACATATTCAAATATCTCTTCCGCAGCATACAGGTCATGGACAGTCTTCTGCATGGCTATGATCTCGTCGGCGCCGGTCACGGCGTTGACACTTTTAAGGTCGATGGAAGAATCACCCTTTAAAACGGCTACGGCGTCGTTAAACTGGGGATAGCCCATTGTAAGGCATATCATAAAACGGTCCAGCTGGGATTCCGGCAGTCTCTGGGTTCCGGAAGAGCCGAAGGGGTTCTGGGTTGCCAATACAAAGAAAGGAGTGGGAAGATCCCTTGTAACGCCTTCTACTGTGGCGTGTCTCTCCTCCATTACCTCCAGAAGAGCCGACTGGGTCTTGGGGGAGGTACGGTTTATCTCATCGGCCAGGAACAGGTTGGTATAGATGGAACCCTCCTGGAAACGGAATTCGCCGCTGTTCTTATCATATAACTGGAATCCCAGCAGATCGGAAGGCAGTACATCGGGTGTGAACTGCACACGTTGGTATTTAAGGGAAAGGGCTTTTGATATCGCAACTGCCAGGGTGGTTTTGCCAACGCCGGGTATATCCTCCAGAAGAACATGTCCTCCTGCCAGTATGGCGCAGAGGGTAAGACGGATAACGTCGTCTTTGCCGTGGATCACCTTTTTGATCTCGGCAGTGATCCTTGCGGGAATATCGTTCATAGTATCCTCCAAAAAACAGATTATCAAGTTATATTTTATAATAAAATACCACCTGAAAGCAAGTTTTTTAGATTTACAATTTTATTCCATATTATATGGATATCAACGGAATAATGTGATATAATGACTCTGTGTATTTTTGCTAGAAGTGATGGGGGAAGCTATGGCAGGAAAAGATAAGGTAAAAGGGAACAATTCGTCTGCCGGTATCATCAAGGCAGGATTGATCGTCCTTATAGTCTGCATCGTGCTGAGCGTTACCATGGTATTACTGCAGCAGAGCACATATCGCAAGCAGGTATCCTCGGAATTTCACCAGCAGCATATGAGCATGGGCGAGTATCTTAACAGCCTTCTGGTTGGTTACGGCCAGGGCATTATAAGTGTGGCCTGGACCATGACGGATACGGATGCGGAAACCGTACTTGCGCGTATCGAAACTACCCGCGAGCTTACCGCTCTTGAACATATCTATTATATAGACCGTGATGGTAATCTGATGATCGACGGTGAACCGTCTGATGACGGCAGCACTATGATGTTCGAACAGCTCGAGGAGCTGAATTATCCCAAGTCAAATGCATATATAGGTCTGGCGCCTTCATCCGTAAGACTTTATGTGGATTGCAGGATCGTGATCGCTGCTCCAGTACGTACCCCGGATTACGGTATAAGCGGCGTTGTGTTTTCTACTATTGATGTTGATTCCATTTTCAGGTCTGATGCATTTGCTTACCAGACCCAGAAAGGGCAGTGTCTGGTGGTCAGCGATACCGGCGAGATAATCGGCGGCAGCAGCGGGCACAATATCATCAGCACTAATGATGAGAGTTTCCAGCTGGGACTTCTGGGACATTCTGATGGGGAAGGCTTAAGCAAGCGTGCCGTACAGGATTACAATTACGGCATAGCGAAAAAGACAGCCGGTTTTGTTAATATAACTACTAAAGACGGTTACCGTATGCAGGTAAGCTATTCGCCTTTGAACGGCTGCGATAAGATGTTCTTTGTAAGCTGTTTCCAGGACAATCTGGTAGATGAGCGCATTAAACCGCTCCTGATATCAAGCGTTATGACCTGTTCCATAATAACGGTACTGATGATAGGCTCCCTTACAACGGTATGGGCAGCAGCGAAGAGGACCAATCTTACGGTCGAGCGCCTGGCTTATGAGGATCCCGTAACAAAGGGCAAGAACCTGAATTACTTCAGGGAATTTGCGATAAATACCATGATAGCCAACAGGGAGACGCCGTTTGTCATCTACAGGTTTGATATAGCCAATTTCAGGTATATCAACGAGTCCTACGGGCATCACCGCGCCGATCTGGTGCTGACCAGCTGTATACAGAATTTTGAGAAGCTTTTCTCCGACAGGGAATTATGTGTTCGTATGGATGCCGACCAGTTCCTTGCGATACTTATCAACGATTCACTGCTGGATAAGAAGATTGATGAATTTACCAATGCGGTGAACGCCGATGCAAGAGGAAACCAGATCAAATATCCCGTACGCTTTAAATACGGCATCTATCCCATCAAGAAGCACGATCACGATATAGATGTGATGATCGACCACGCAAATGTGGCAAAGAAGACCATAAAGAGTGATTCTAAGGAGACCAAGGCCCTTTATACCGAGCGTTTTGTGGATGATATGCGTAAGGTGGACCATATTGAAAGCTCCATGCAGAAGGCTCTGGCAGAGAATGAATTCAAGGTATATCTGCAGACCAAGTGGGATATCATTGATAACAAGGTTACGGGCGCGGAGGCTCTGGTGCGCTGGGTAAGACCCAACGGCAGTGTGCTGGGACCGGAGCAGTTTGTACCCGTCTTTGAGAATAACGGCTTTATAGAGCAGCTGGATTTCTATACGCTGGAGAGTGTCTGCATGCGTATGCGTGAGATGATGGATGAAGGAATAGAAGTGGTTCCCGTATCCGTCAACCAGTCCAGGCTGCTGCTGCACAGCCCTGATTATGTGGAGAATGTCGAGAAGGTATTGAAACAGTACAATATACCTGCCGGGGCTATTGAACTGGAGATCACGGAGAGCGTTTTCGATAACGAAAAGGAAGATATGATAGCCATCATACGAAGGCTCAAGCTTCTGGGTGTGCGTCTTTCCATGGATGATTTCGGAACCGGATATTCTTCACTCAATATGCTTACCGAAGTACCTTTTGATGTGATAAAGATCGACGGCGAATACTTTGCCCGCAGCGCCGAAAGCGAACCGGAGCGCATGGTCCTTGGCAAGATCGTGGATATTATCAAGGATCTGGGCATGGAAGTGGTATGTGAAGGCGTTGAGAGCGAAGCACAGGTTGAGTATTTAAAGACTACGGGCTGCCGTAAGGTTCAGGGATATTATTTCTCCATACCCGTACCAGAGCCGGAATTCATAACCCGTTATCTCAAGAAGAATGAATAAGCAGAATTACCAGAAGCTCCTGGATGAACGTATAGAGAGTCTGGGAGGGATAAAGAAGAAGCTTTTGCTGCACAGCTGCTGCGCACCCTGCAGTAGTGCCTGCCTGGAATACCTGGCGTCATATTTTGATATAACCGTCTATTATTACAATCCCAATATAACGGCAAAAGAAGAATATGAGCACAGGGTAGCGGAGCAGCAGCGCCTGATAAAAGAGCTTTCCGCGGATGTGGCGCAGCAGATACACTTTGCGGAAGGGGAATATGAGCCGGCGGTGTATCTGGAGGCGGTAAAAGGGCTGGAGAGCTGCCCTGAGGGCGGCGACCGCTGCCGCATATGTTTTAAACTGAGGCTTTCAAAAGCCGGCAGATATGCAGCAGAGAACGGTTTCGACTTTTTTACAACGACCCTTACGATATCGCCGTTAAAGAATGCGCAGCTTTTGAACGAGCTGGGGCTTGAGACAGCAAAAGAATGCGGCGTCGAATACCTGACATCGGATTTTAAGAAAAAGAACGGATATAAGCGCTCCATAGAACTGTCCGCGAAATACAGCCTGTACCGTCAGGACTATTGCGGATGTGCTTTCAGCAAAGCGGAGAGGGAGCGGCAGAAGGCAGAACTGTCATCCTGAGGGCGGAGGTTTGTCATCCTGAGGGCTTCAGCCCGAAGGATCTTATCAATAAATTGGAGGTATTAAAAATCATGGAAAAATCAGCACCAGAATACACAGGGAACACCCAGATGTTTCTTGAGGTGGACAATGCACAGTATGAACTGGGAGCAGTGATGGATAAGGCTAAAGCTGATTATAAAGCCAATAACAAGGCTAAGCTTAAAGACATAAAGCTTTATGTCAAGCCCGAAGACGGGAAGGCTTATTATACTGCTAACGGCGGCACTGTAAGCGGCAGTGTGGACTTGTAAAAAAAAGGGAAATTTAGTATAATATCAGTACAACTATAGGCATGTCATACATATTCAAGGAGGAAGAGTTATGGCAGGGATAAGTGGATTAAGTTCAGGTATCAACTATTCCGTGCTTTTCGGGACATCCGATAAGCAGTCATCTTCAGTGGATTACAGCAGCATAATGAATCTGGATCTTGCTGAAGTGGCTTCGGTACGGAAGGGCAGCTACGGAAAGCTGCTGAAGAGCTACTACGCACAGGAAAAGGCTGAAGCAAAGGCTTCTGTCGGAGATACGGATGCAAAGCTTACAAACATCAAGGCTGATGCGGATAAGCTGGGCAAAGCGGCAGATGCATTGGGCAGCAGCAGTCTGTATAAGACAAAGACTGTTACAGATGATAACGGTAAAACAAGCGAAGTATTAGCGGATGCGGATAAAGCGGCGGGAGCAGTTAAGGATTTTGTAAAGGCTTATAATGCTGCTATCGATTCGGCTGGTGATTCGGAGACGAAGAGCGTACTGCGTCAGGGCGGCTGGATGGCAAATATGTCAAAGCAGAATTCAAGGCTCCTGGCTGAAGTGGGCATCACCATAGGCTCCGATGATAAGCTTAGTTTTAACGAGGACACATTTAAGAAAGCAAATGTCACTACCGTAAAGGAACTGTTCAGCGGTAATGATTCCTATGCATCACAGGTCAGCACCAAAGCCGGCTCCATCAGCCGAGCTACCCAGAATGCGGGAGCTGCTACCTACAATGCCAGCGGCAACTGGTCTACCCAGGCCAATAACATGGCAAAGGAGAGCATAGCAAAGCTTACCGGAGAAACAGAAGAGAAGGAAGAGGAAACCGATCCTTCAAAGAAGATAACCATTAACGAAGCGGCACTGCAGCAGGCAAATACGCTGCTGAACGGTTTGAATTAAGACAGATTAATGCCGGAACTGAATAAAGATTCTTCGCTCCGCTCAGAATGACAGCGTAATGTGTGTTATCCTGAGCGGTCTTTTTACATCAGATAAAAACTGCTCATAAATACCCATTTCAGTCCCTGCATCACGGGAATGAACTGTCCCAGATCGATGAATACCGGTGAGAATATCAGGCAGCAGAGGAGATATACAGGCATGAATGCGTATATCACGGATCTGCCGCGTATCAGCGTTGTCACCAGCATAAGGAATATCAGGCAGATAAGCTGGTATAAAAGCAGCTTTCCTATTTCTATGAAAATGTTGCTTTCCATAAGCCCGGGTATCAGTATAATACAGATCAGCGTAAGCAGTGAGCATAAGAGCATGGGAGCAAGTATCATTACCACACGTACCGAAAAGCGGGCGTATAAAGGATTTTCTGCGGCGTTGTAATAAGTCAGGGCACCGGTAAATCCTGCCAGGAGTATGATCACCGCCAGCAGTCCCTTTAAGGGAGAGAGCAGTACAGCGTTTCTGGATACGGCGTGTGCCTTGGGTGTGTTCTCATATTGGAAGGAGAAGGTGGAACCATCCATCTGATGGGTGGCCTGTTCATCCAGTATCTCTTCTTCCGAGATAAGAGCGGGGATCAGATCTGCCAGGGCGCTTTTATCCTTAAGGTAATCCAGGAAGATGGGGCCGGACAGGCAGTCAAAGATGGCTGCGTATACAGTCTCATTTACCAATGCTACCAGGCTGCTCTTAGGTGAGGTCAGTACAGGTATCAGCTTCTTCTTATCGCCATCCCGCATGCGGTCAAACAGATCCGCGGGGATCAGATATGCGCATTCAAGGTCACCGGAGACAACGCCGGCACGCAGTTCGTTCATATCTTCAAAGCCTTTGAAAGAGAAGAGCGAATCGGGATCACCGTGATCCAGGATGGCGGTGAAGTCTGCGATCTCATTCTCGTAATCATCTGCCTCAAGGGGTTCTTCGTCCTCATCTAAAACTATATAGCCGGCTGCTATGGTATCGTCTACGCCTGTATCGTAGCTTACGGCGGCGGGGATGAGCAGGGCTGCGGCAGGAAGCGCCAGCAGCAGCACCAGAAAGGCCGGCGTAAGGATCAGGCTCTTTAATCTTAATAACAGCAGTCTGAAAGGATTCATCAGTATGTCTCCTTTCTTAATTTAAGGATAAGCCAGGAGGCAGCAAAGAGGCCTGCGCTCCATAAAGCCATGGGCAGAAGTTCCGGATCGTTGCTGCTCCCGCTTAAGAAATAGGCAAGGCTTCTGTGCAGCGGTGCAAAAGGCAGGGCATTGCCCACATTCAGCAGAGGAGCCGGCAGGAAAGCGGCCGGCAGTATGGCGCCGCATAAGAAGAGCATTGCTATGGCTAAGATTATCTGGGCCATGATCGCGCCGGCTTCCGCAAAGAGCTGCTCCAGGAATAATCCCAAAGCAGTTAACAGGCAGGAGGCGATAAAGAACATCACTATGTTCAGCGCATTGAATTCCATATCAAAATCACCTGCAAAGCCGGAGAATATAAGCATGCCGGAAAGCAGCAGTATAAAGAACAGAAAGCTGTTCAGAACGTACTTGGTAAGCAGATAGGTAAAGGTGTTGGTGTGGTCGGAGAAGAGCAGCTGGTAAAAACCTTTGTCTTCGCGGCGCAGGGCCGGAGCGAAGCAGATATGGGAAAATGCCAGCAGCAGTATCAGGGCTGTAGCCGCATAATTATAGATCGCGGGGAGGGTATCTTCCGTATAGAAGAGTTTCTCCCTGGATAATACATAAGAGAAGTTAAGCATGTCTATGTCATCATAGGCAGCGTAAAGATCGGCGTATCTGTCGGCACGGTCATAAAGGGCTGCAGCCGCATAGGTCGATGCCTGGGCAGATGAGAGAAGCTTCATGCCGGCATGCGTAAGCTCGTACAGGAAGACGTTTGACAGGCTCTGCTCTTTCGAAAAGACTACCTGGACAGGAGAGTTTTCTCCGTATAATATGCCGTTTATGGTCTCTTCGGGCAGGAGAAGGACAGCCACCAGTTTGCCGTGGTTTAACTTGTCCATGGCTTCTTCTTCGTCCATGGTCTCAAAATCCAGAGCGAATGCCGCAGATTCCATGCCGGAGAGATAATCGATGAGCATGCCGATATATTTGCTGTCGGACTCGTCGGTGACAACGCCTACGGTAGCGCGGGCTATAGCCTCGCCCTCATAAAGGGTTCGCGAAAGAGCACCGTAGATCGTGCCGATAAGCACGCCGAATATAGCCAGTGCGGCAAAGAATACGGGGAGGCAGTGCAGGGATTTTTTGATTTCCAGTTTAAAGAGTTTAAGGAACATCCCGCTCTCCTTTTATAACGCTTATGAGCTCGTCACCGCGGACTACCCGGCTGCTTTTGTGCAGATGGCCGTCGCGTATGAGACAGAGCAGGGTTATAATGGAAAGATCCTCCTCATCATGGGTGGTGAGCAGGAGAGTGCGCCCGCTTTCATGGAAAGCAGCCAGATATTCGCGTATCTCTGCCTTGTAACAGAGATCCAGAGCCGCTGCGGGTTCGTCCATGATAAGAATCTGGGGATCGTTGATAAGGGCGGTTGCCAGGCTCACGCGCTTACGCATACCGCCGGAAAGAGCCTTAACGGGCTTTTTGATAAAGTCTTTGATATTGAGCATCTGTACGGAAGGCAGCTCCAGAGCTGCGTCCAGCTGCTTTGCGGGACCTTTCAGCCACAGAAGCAGGTTGTCGCGTACGCTCAATTCCGGCAGCAGCGGGTCCGTCTGGGGAACATAGCCTATGAGCTTTGAACGCATCTTCTTATCTTTGGTAAGATCGCAGTTCCCGTACATCATGGCGGCGCCCGGGCAGTGTCTTACGCCGGCAAGTATCGAAAGCAGTGTTGACTTGCCGCAGCCGTTTGCGCCCAGTATCGCGATACTCTCGCCCAGGGGCAGAGAGAAGTTCAGGCCCTTAAGTACATGATTCTTTCTATAAGAAAAGTCAACTCCGGTGACTTCTATACTATTGATCATCTGTCCGTCCATAACAAACCTCCCGCAGGAGATTTTACATAAAAAACGCCTTTTTGTCAAAAAGACAGGGACTTTTTCTGCTATAACGCGTATAGAGCAGAAGACCCGTTTCTGATATAATATAATCTGGGTTTTTGCAAGGAAGCAGCCTGTGTCATCCCGAGCGCAGCTCTCATGCCATCCCGAGCGCAGCTCTCATGTCATCCTGAGCGCAGCGAAGGATCTTTCAGAAAAACGGAGGTTTAATCTATGGTCAAAAGAAATCGCTTATTATCCCTGTTAACATCTTTTGTATTTATCACATCGGAGATCTTGCCTGTTTATGCAGCAGATCCGACGCCTGCAGATGAAACAGCGGAGATCGTTTCAGAGGCAGGGGAGGACACCCCTCCCGATGATCCGGAATGGTATCTGGATTATAATTATACCCTTGAAGGAGAGGAGATCCGTCTCCATAACTATATCGGAACAGCTACTGCGGAAGATGTGCTGGGAACAGCGGTCATAGACGGCAAAACCTATAAGACCGTTCTTGACCCTTATACCGAAAAGCAGTCAATGTGGTACAATTCGGAAGGAAATTTTTACACCAATCTTTCTTATCTTAAGATATGGGACGGCGTTAAGACCACAGAAGATGCGTCCTATCTCTTTTCTCAGTGTTATACCCTCACCACGCTGGATCTGAGCGGTCTGGATACATCGGCTGCAACAAATATGGATTACATGTTTGAAAACCTCCAGAATCTGAGCAGTCTGGATGTGAGCATGCTGGATCTTTCGAATGTTACATCTATGAAAGGCATGTTCAGCCGGATGTATATGCTTTCGGATTTTAAGTTCGGTGATCCCGATACATCAAAGGTTACAAACATGAATTCTGCCTTTGGGATGTCATTTGTAGAGTCATTTGATATCTCCGTTCTGGAGACTTCGAATGTTACCGATATGGGGCATATGTTTGAAGGCTGTTCTTCGCTTGCAGCATTGGATCTTTCTACGCTGGATACATCAAAAGTCACCGATATGAGTTATATGTTCAGCACCTGCAGGGGTCTGACTAAACTGGACGTTTCCATGCTGGATACTTCCAAGGTCAGGGATATGTCCGGTATGTTCTGCATGTGTGACGGGATAAAGAGCCTTGATCTGTCTGCCTGGGACACTTTTTCTGTTGAGAACATGTCCGAAATGTTCAGGGAAATGGAAGGCCTGGAGATCATTAAATTCGGTAAGTTCAATACTTCTAATGTAACTGATATGAGCGGCATGTTCTTTATGACCGGGCTTAAGAGCCTGGATGTGAGCATGTTCGATACATCAAAAGTAACCGACATGAGCAATATGTTCAATGGATCCCGTGCCATTGAAAAGCTGGATCTTAAGAATTTCAATACCTCCTCCGTTAAAGATATGCAGAGGATGTTTGAGATGTGCCGGGAATTAAAGGAAGTGGATCTTTCCTCTTTTGATACTTCTTCTGTAGAGAATATGAGCGCCATGTTCTTTGGCTGCGGTGATCTTGAAGAACTGGATCTGAGCAGCTTTGATACCTCAAACGTGACTGACATGAGCAGCATGTTTTATGCATGTGGTGAGTATACGCCGCTCAATTTTGATCTTAAGAATTTCATTACCTCAAAAGTTGTGAATATGAACAGCATGTTCAGATCAACATCCGTAAAGAATATCGATCTCAGCTTTATGGATACTTCTTCAGCTGAGGATCTTTCGTGCATGTTCTATGAGAACAAGAACCTGGAGCGTATAGATATTTCCCATTTCAACACATCGAAAGCCAAAAACCTAAGCTTTATGTTCTATACCTGCTGGTCGCTTAAATATGTAAATCTTGGAGAGATGGATCTTAAAGCGGCGTCCGGTATGGACGGGCTCACAGGTATGTTCGCTGATTGTGCAGCGCTGGAAGAGATAGACTTAAGCGGGCTGGATGTTTCCGGCGTATCAAATATGAGTTCAATGTTTGAGAACTGCGTAAGTCTTAAATATCTGAATCTTTTAAAGTGGAATTTTGCGGACGGTGCATCTGCCAGCGGTTTTATAGCAAACAGTGCTGTAAAGGAGATCTATCTTCCCGTAAAGGCATTTTCAAAATCGGATCCATTCTATTACTATCCTGAGGATCAGGCGACCAATGTACTCGAAAAGGTATATTATGCAGGAACAGAGGAGCAGTGGCTTGCCCTGGATAATAAGATTCCCGAAGGAGCAGAGATAGTATACAACTATGAAGGCGAAGGCCCCCAGCCAGCGCCTTATGATGATAACGGTGAATTTGTAAGAGGTGTATCGATAGAGGCTGCAGATGTGATATATATGAAGGTTGGTGATAATAACCAGCTGCATGCACAGGTGCGTCCCGATACGGCGAAGAATAAACTGGTAAGCTGGAAGAGTTCGGATCCTTCCGTAGTGGCTATCGATGATCAGGGTAATATCAGGGCCCTTGCTATCGGCAGTTCAAAGATCACCGCTATTACTCTTGACGGCGGATATACCGACAGCATCACGGTGGTAGTTACGGCAACTGTAAAAAAGATCACCCTTGATAAGAGCAGTATAAAGCTGGCAGTGGGAGCAGAAGCCGAATTGACTGCGACTGCCTATGCTGCAGACGGCACTGTTCTGCCGGATGTGGAGCTTACATGGAGCTCTTCGAATTATAATATCGTTGATGTTAGTCCGGATGGCATAGTTACAGGCGTAGGCAAAGGAAAAGCGTTTATAAGTGTTACTGCGGCTGATAAGGCGCAGGCTAAATGCAGCGTGGAAGTCGGGGAAGCTCCCCAGTCCATAACCATAAAGGCTGCAAAGGGAGCGACCACGCTGCAGGCAGGAAAGACCCTTGCCCTTACAGCAACGGTAAATCCTTCAGGAGCTATGTATGAGAGCATCAGCTTCTCATCTTCGGATCCTCTTGTAGCAACTGTAAGCGCTAAGGGGCTTGTTACCGGCATAAGCGAAGGTACAGTTACCATAATGGCAAGCACTGATGAAGAAAGCGGCGCCGTAAGCGCGGATATAGAGTTAAGCATTACGGCAGCGCCCAAAGCTAAGCAGGTATCGGCAATTGAGATACGTAAAGGCAAGCAGGTGCTTAAGCATAATGAAACGCTGGAAGAAGGGCATGCAGATCTGGAAGGCAAGGGCTGCGAAGCCGGAAAGACTATCAAGCTTGCTGCTTACGGAGACGGAAAGAAGCTGGGCGCAGATGACGTTGTATTCTCCAGCAGTGATGAGACTAAGGTTTCTGTAACTGCAAAGGGAGCCATGAAGCTTTTAGCGGATACCAAAGGTGAACCGGTTACGATCACTGCTACATCACTTAAGGATCCTGAAGTAAATGCTTCTTTCACCATAGCGGTAAGGGTACCTGTAAAGAGCATTAAATTCGCTGCAAAGAAGCTGGATGTAAAGAAGGGGACGAGAGGGATACTTGAAGTAAGCTTCAATCCCACAGAGCCTACGGACCAAAGGATAAGCTGGACTGCAGCTCAAGGCGTTAAGCTGGCAGTGCTGCATGAGGGAGAGAGCATATCCGATCTGAGTGAGGATAGTTTTGTAAATACTGCAGTAGTTACGGATCCGGCGGCCGGCGAGAGCATAGTTTATCTGGCCGGAGCACCGTCCAAGGGCGTTACGGTTACCGCAGCGAGTGTTGACGGCGGGAAAAAAGCAAAGTGCACATTGAAGGTCTGCGGGGATGTGACTTCGCTGGAGCTTAAGACCACCAAGGCGCTGACCGGAGGCAGCGGCGTATATGCAGTTACGCTGGCTAAGGGAAAGACATTATCGCCCAAGCCGGTAATTACCGCAGAATACGGCGCAGATAAGACTCTTACATGGAGCAGCGATAACGAGGCAATTGTGAGCGTAAGCGCTAAAGGAAAGATAAAAGCAGATAAAAATGCTGAGTCCGGGACGCAGGCCGTGATCACGGCTGTTACGGCAGACGGTATGCACAGCGTGGAGATAACGGTGACAGTAAAATAAAGGTATCATTTGGAGGATAATATATGAAGAAAAGAAGAATATTTTCATTATTGTCGGCATGTTTACTTTTATCATCCGAGATCCTGCCCGTATATGCAGGGACAGATGATATCGCACAAACGGATGGTGAAACCGTAGCTGAAGAGGATGTTTCCGGTGAAGCACCGGATGAATCCCCGGCTGAGCCTGTCGATGATCGGGAAATGCACAGCGTGAGCGTCAAACCGGCTGAGATAACAACCGTTACCGGAGGTGAATGGCTGGTGGGAGCGGTGGCGGATCCCGTGATAACGCCTCCTGAGGATGGCTGGTTCGGCGCACGTTATGAATGGGATCTGACAAAGAAGGATATCAAAGACGGCTATACGTTATATCCGGGGGCTATCCACGGAGGTCTTAAGTATACTGCTTATGATCCGGATACACGTGCAGGTCAGATCTATCAGAATACTTATATAAGCTTCCTGACGGCTTATACTCCCGGAGAGTACGAAGTAGAGGCTACCCTGTATACCGGTGATGGTTTTGGCAAGGCACCGAACAAAGAGGGCAGCGGCAAAACAAAGATCAGCGTAACGGAGCCCGGTAAGGATGATATCATGCTGCTGGTATATGATACAGACAGTGCAGTTATAGAAAATGACGGTGCCGATCATCCGTCACTCGGCTATATAGTTAATGAAGATCATTCGGTAAGCTTTAAGGCGGATTGTGTGGAGCAGGATCAGGAGATAGAGATAACTGCAGGTGAAAACCTTAACCTGAGCTCACAGCTAAATCCTATAGGTGATAAGTGGACCAACAGGTATGATGACTGGGATCTTACAAACCGCTATCTGGAAGCCCACAATTATACCATGGAATACCGCTGGGAGATCGAAGGCAGCGATGCGGCAAAGGCTGTATTTGTGAGTGATCCTGTGGCCAATGTGAGCGACTATTCCATAATAAACCGCAATATCAGCTTTTTTACAGATGCTGCCATAGAAGAGGATCAGACAGTCACCGTTAAGGCATACTGCCATTATTATAATCTTGATATAGTAAGCGGCAGTGACCAGACACTTAATCTGGATGATGAATGTGTTAAGAGCTTTAAGATAACCGTAAAAGCCAGAACCGCAGCTGCGACGGAACTTAAGCTTCCCGAAAGCTTTGATATGAGAGTGGGGGACAGGATAAGGCCTGAAGAGATCGAAGGCTTTAAGCTTACTCCTTCCAATGCGAAGCTTGAACTGAGCAGCAGTGATGCAGGTGTACTGGATGTATATAATGGCGAGATCAGGGCTAAAGCAGAAGGAACGGCTGTGCTCACGGCAAAGTCCGGTGAAAAAAGCGCATCAGCTGTTGTGACGGTTAAGGCTTCGGAGTATTCTGTTTCTATCAATACATATAACCGCTGGGGCTGGACCGATGAAGATTACAGTCAGCTGGAGCTGGGAGACTTTGGTAATGTTTCAGGCACAGATTACGGATATAATATCCAGCTGCGGGCAGACCTTTCAAAAGATTTTATGATGCCCGACGGCGCGCATGTTGAGTTTACCTGGAGATCTGACAGACCTGATTTTGTATCTGTTGTGGGTACGGATATGAAGGATGATCTTGTGGGGATCGCAAATGTGAGAGCCTGGCGCTATGATATGACTGCCGGCACCACGATCACCGTAACGGCCAGCATAAAAGATGCTGAAGGCAAGGTACTGGGGAAAGCCGTATGTGATTCGAAAAAGATCTATGTTAAAGGTTATCATCTGGGCTGGGGACCCGGAAAGGGCGGCCATGGCTGTTATATGGATTTTGATGTGAGTCCTGCCCAGGAATTATGGGGAACCCATGAAGAAGGACTGCACGGGTATTATTATTATCTTAACCAGATATATACAGGAGCAGCGCCCATCACCTATACCGCTAAGCCCAGCTTAAATGGTGAATTTATCACGAAGGATGATAAAGATGTTAAGGTGGTAAGCTACAGGTGGTTCTTTGTTAACGGCGGTGAAGGAGAAGATGACGAAGTACATCAGGATCCCTATTCGATAATGGGAACGGGTCAGGATCTGACTTCCGACCATATCACTATCTATCCGCCTGCGAAGCTGCCTGATGATAACTGGTATTCGGCTGCGGTGTATCTTGAAACGACCATCGAATACCAGTCACAGACTGTTACCGGCAGACAGAGGATAGTGCTCAATGTTATCCCCATGGAAGGAATGGCAACGGGTATAGAAATATCCGATACTGCTATAGAGCTTTCGCCGGGGGCGACTAAAAGCTTAAAGGCTACGGTAAAACCTTCGGATGCTAAGGATAAGAGCGTGGAATGGAGCAGTTCTGATGTTTCGGTGGCAACAGTTGACTCAAACGGAAAAGTAACGGCCAGGGGCGTGGGAGAGGCTGTGATCACAGCCAGATCCGTATCCGGCGGTCATGAGGCATATTGCAGTGTTAAGGTCTTTATGCCGCTTACAAAGTTAAGTCTTAATAAGAGCAAGCTGGCAATGGCAGTGGGAACGGAGTATCAGCTGACTGCTTCAGGTATGGGACAGGACGGAGCGGATTCCCTGCATCCTGCTGTAGTATATGAGAGCAGTAATGAAGCCGTGGCAAAGGTTGATCCCGAAAGCGGTATGGTAAGTGCAGTGGCAGCAGGCAGTGCGAAGATCACTGCAAAGGCACGCTATGGCGGAAAATCCGCGACATGTACAGTGAAAGTAACTGCACCGGCAGGCAGTGTGAAGCTTAGCGTAAAGAAGGGCGAAGCCAGTGTAGAAGCAGGCAAGACCCTTACGCTTAAGGCGGATTTTGAGAATTCAAAGCCGGCGGACAAGAGCCTGGTATGGACTTCGGAAGATACTGATATCGCTACTGTGAATGAAAAGGGTGTGGTCACCGGCGTAAGTGAAGGCGAGACCGTGATCACCGCTGTGCCTTCCGCATTGTCGGGCGGAACTGCAGGCAGCATCACGGTAAAAGTAACGGGGGCTAAGAAGGCCAGGGAGATATCCGATATACATCTCTATTTTAAGGGTATTGATGCACCTTTTAATGAAGAAGACTATACCCGTGCCGAGATAGCCATGTTTGTGGGGGATACTTTCAGCTTTGCGGCATACGGCACGATAAACGGAAAGCTTACAAAGCTTAAGTCTTCGGATGTGGTATTTTATGCACAGAGCGGCGGTGAGTACGTGAAGATAAGCAGCAACGGCAAGGTAAAGGCTATTGCGGCGGATAAGTTTTACCGTGGTGAGGTGATACTGGCTGTACGTTCGCTGAGTAATCCCGAACTGCAGGCGCGGACATTTATCGGTACCTACCAGCGTTTTAAGAGCCTGAAGCTCAATACTTCAAAGGCTAATGTAAGGAAGGGAGACCGCGGAGTACTCAGCGTTTCACAGTTCAAGCCGGATTATCCCAGCAATCCCTGTGTAACCTGGGAAGCGTCTTCTGATGATGTGAAGCTGGCATTGCTTCCCGCCGGAGTTAAGGTGAGTGAGCTTAAGGAAACGGATTTTACCGACGGGTTTGTTCGTACGGATCTGTCGAAAGGTGAAAGTCTGGCATATCTGTGCGTAAAGGCTTCGAAAAAATGTGTTATCACAGGCATGACGGATGACGGTACGAAGAAGAAGGTTTCCTGCACCCTTAATATAAAAGGAAAGATCACAAAGCTGGAGCTTAAGACCGGTGATAAAGTAGTCGGAGGCGACGGACATTATACAGTAAGACTTAAGCCTAAGGAGACGCTTCAGCTGGAGGTGCTGATGGATGCGGATTACGGCGCCGAGACCAAACTGATCTGGAGCAGCGATGAACCGCAGGTGGCTACTGTGAAGAATGGCAAGATCACGGTATGCAAAGAGCCGGTACAGGATTGCTGTTTGATCACTGCCATGACCGCAGATGAGACACAGAAAATAGAAGTAAAGCTTTATGTGGACAGGTGAAACCGCTTTACCCGGGGAGGTGAGAGATCATTCCCCGGGCAGATGAAAAAAGTATTTGACACACACGGGAGTGTGTAATATAATTACTTTCCGTGGCGGCTTTAGGATCAGCAACCGTGCCGCCGGAGATTTCCACACAGGCAGCGGTGCCTGTGGCAATTAAGAAGGCCATATGTGCCCGGACATCACGTATGTGCATAACATTCTTAAGGCAGGAAGACATTTTACAGGTATTATTGTCAGGAGGTAAGCAGGATGAAAACTTATATGGCTACTCCTTCAACGGTCGATCGTAAATGGTATGTCGTTGATGCGAGCGGATATACTTTAGGGCGTCTGGCTAGTGAGATCGCCAAGGTGCTCAGAGGCAAGAATAAGCCTCAGTTCACACCCCATGTTGATACCGGGGATTATGTGATCGTAGTAAATGCAGAGAAGATCAAGGTTACCGGCAAGAAGCTGGATAAGAAGATCTACTACAAGCATTCTGATTATGTAGGCGGTATGAAGGAAACAACCCTTCGTGAGAAGCTTGCAGGCAAGCCCGAGGAAGTTATCGAGCTGGCTGTTAAGGGCATGCTCCCTAAGGGGCCTTTAGGCAGGGAAATGTTCAAGAAGCTTTTTGTGTATGCTGGACCTGAGCACAATCATGCAGCACAGAAGCCTGAAGCATTGACTTTTTAATCGGGAGGAAATTGAAAGATGGCTAAGAAAGATAGTGTAAAATATTACGGAACAGGCAGAAGGAAGAAATCCATTGCCAGAGTATTCTTAACTCCCGGTAAGGGCAAGATCACCATTAATAAGCGTGAGCTTGATGATTACTTTGGACTTGAGACCCTTAAGGTTATCGTAAAGCAGCCTCTGGTAGCTCTGGATGCAGAAGCTAAGTATGATGCTTACATCACCGTAAAGGGTGGCGGATTTACCGGACAGGCAGGTGCTGTTCGTCACGGTATCGCAAGAGCACTGGTACAGGCGGACGCAGAGAACCGCCCCGTACTGAAGAAAGCAGGTTACTTAACCCGCGATCCTCGTATGAAAGAGCGTAAGAAATATGGTCTCAAGGCCGCAAGACGCGCACCTCAGTTCAGCAAGAGATAAGGATTATCTGCGAATTCAAGAGCAAATATACAGCGTCGGCAAGCTTGCTTGCCAGGCGCTGTTTTTTTGCTCTTGAATTCATTGGAATGCAAGAGATGGGCCACTGGAATTGCGACAGCAATTCCGGGGGCTCAGCGCTTGCATTCGCAGATGATCCGTAAGCCTGGTTATTTTCCCTCCCAATATTGATATAGATCCCCTATTTTGATAAGATATCTCCAGTTAATCCTCTAAGATCGCGCATTTATCAAAACATACCGCAGGAGAATATAAATATGATAGAATACAGGCTTATGACAATTGATGACTATGAAGCTGCATACGATCTTTGGATCAGATGCGGAAACGGTCTGAACGATAAAGATGATTCACGGGAAGGGATCGATAAATATCTAAAACGTAATCCGGACACCTCTTATGTTGCTGTACTTGACGGAAAGGTAGTAGGTGTTATTCTCTGCGGACATGACGGAAGAAGAGGAATAATTCAGCATGCCTGCGTATCGCCGGACTGCAGACGTATGGGTATAGGAAAGAAGCTTGTTGATCTTGCACTTGAGGCGCTGAAAAAAGAGGGGATCAATAAGGTTCTCCTCGTTGCTTTCAAAAAGAATGAAGGCGGAAACGCGTTCTGGGAAGCCCAGGGCTTTACGCTTCGTGAAGACCTGAATTACAGAAACAGGGCCCTTGCCGAGATGGTCCGGATCGATCCGGATTATATTAAGTAACTGTCAGGAGTTATAACAATATGAAAGATTTTGACGCGGTGGTTTTTGATATGGACGGAGTCATTTTCGATTCCGAAAGAGCCACCATGAACTGCTGGATAGAACTGGCAGAAAAATATGGCATAAAAGATATAGTAAAAGTTTATCATGACTGCATCGGAGTAAATATGCAGAAAACCAGGGAGATCGTGTTCAGGGCGTACGGAGATGACTTCCCGTATGATGCTTATGCAAAGGAAGCTTCCCGGATGTATCATGAAAAATATGACGGCGGAAGGCTTCCGATGAAAAGCGGAGTCCGCGAGATACTGGATTATCTCAGATCTAATAAGAAGAAGATAGCTCTTGCATCGTCTTCACCAGGACAGACTGTGAAAGCTCAGCTTAAGGATGCTGATATCCTGCAGTATTTTGACGAGATAGTAAGCGGGGAAATGGTAAGCAGGAGTAAACCCGAACCGGATATATTTCTTACCGCTTGCGAGAAGATAGGTGTTATTCCCGGGAGAGCCTATGCCATAGAGGATTCATATAACGGCATAAGGGCCGCGTACAGCGGGAGGCTGAGGCCGATAATGGTACCGGATATCCTTCCGGCAGATGATGAGATGAGGGAAAAAGCAGAGATTGTTGTGGATGATCTTAATAAAGTAACAGAGTATTTAAGGGAAGAATGAAAGGAGAGTTTATGAAAAGAAAGATAAGAAGGTTCATTTGTACAGCCATGATATTTATCATGGCAGTAACTTCCTTTGATTGTACAGGTATGCCGGGAAAGGTACAGGCAGCCGATAACGAAAATGATTATCCGGCTGTTCTTGCGCTGGCTCTTGACTTTTTTGATGAGAACGCCTGCGGAGGAGACGTCGGTACTCTGGGGGTGAGCTGGAGAGGAAACTGCCATACCTATGACAATGAGGCTGCCCTTGATAAAGCCGATAATTTTCCGGAGCAGTACAGAAGCCTTGTAGATCCGGACGG
>CAMVRS010000057.1 GCA_947169935.1 uncultured Lachnospiraceae bacterium | reverse complement strand
GCCTTCTCCGTTAGCTCCGACAAGTCCTATATGATCACACTTCAAAAGGTTTTGGAAAAAGACAGGGAGCTTCTCTGGAACATAAATCAGAAGTATCTTTATGAGATGACCAATTTCTACAATGATCCCATGGATGAGAACGGGAATTATCATTACGGGCATTTTGATGAGTATTTTACCGATCCAAAGAGGACTGCCTATTTTATCTATGGCGATGGTGCATTAGTCGGCTTTGCTTTCCTTAATCCATATTCGAACATCGGACAGGAACCGGATCATACAATGGCTGAATTTACCATATTTCCTGCATACCGCAGGAAGCATTATGCGCTTGATGCTGCAAGGATGATCCTGGCGGAGCATCCCGGGAAATGGGAGATAAAGTACAACGAAAAGAATCCTGCAGGTAAAAAGCTCTGGAATACCGTGGCAGCACCATATGGCCCCAAGGTGCATCGTATGAACGAAG
The DNA here is from genome assembly GCA_947169935.1 of uncultured Lachnospiraceae bacterium. Classification (GTDB taxonomy): domain Bacteria; phylum Bacillota; class Clostridia; order Lachnospirales; family Lachnospiraceae; genus NK4A136. Next base: position 21,355 of record CAMVRS010000057.1, on the reverse strand, counting down.
AGGAAACCGTGCTCATATTTGAGGTAAAGACAGAGTGATCATATGATCAGGGATGCAGCGACAGGCCGGCAGAGGATAAATAAATGATCTTTTTTTCGTTTGGCAACAGAGTATTTAATAAGGAATACAGCGAATCAAACATATATATGGTAGTAGCACGGAAGGACAGATACACCGATCCGATTGATTTTCTTAATAAAGCTGTCAGTTTTATTGATGAAAAAGTATATCCCGGGGAAGACTTTAAGGCTGATTATGAGGGGATGTATCTTAAGGATGGAGAGTACAGAGATATCGTGGAGCGCTGGATCTTATCCATGGATAAGTCTGTTGAGATAAAAATGGATGATATCCTGAACATCCGGCGGATAAAATGTGATTCATCGGATCCGTACAGAGATGAGTATGTACTGGAAACAAAGGATGAATACATAATGTTTTTGTGGTCAACTACAGCATGAGTTGTCCGGCTTAAATAAGCAGCTGTATATCGGATGGTGACAATTATATGCGGCTGTATTAAGGATCGGGAAACCGGTCCTTTTTTTGATCCTGGCATCGGCACATGCGGTCTTTTTCCGGCACGTGTCCGGCACAGATCAGCACGGATTGGCACGCATCTGCATGGGAGTAAGCACGCGCCGCCCGGGCATCTTTTCCGGGGGATGATAGCGTTCATTTATAAAATAAATATAAATTTTGTTTTTTTATTTCGGATTAGGCTTAGTGGCGGACCACATACTTTATGAAAGGAAAAAACCATTTATTTTTTGGAGGTGACCAAATGGATACTGAACTCAGAAAACTGCAAGCGGCTGTTTATGACCTGGAGTGTGTTACTTTGGAATTGCACGATAAAGGGATCATAAGAGCAGTAGACGGAGTGATCAAGTCTTTTGATGCCCTTAAGGAGCGTCTTAAGAACGAAAACAGCGAGGGCCTGGTTAAGCATTCCGATGTCTGCGTCTTCCTGAAGGAACAGCGCGACCGGAACGTGGATGAAGCAGTCATGGCGTTCAAAGGAAAGATTCAGGCAGAGCATGACTGGTACGTGATCGAAGACTGTTTAGAACTGTTTGAGAGCAGCTTTGCAGCGGGAGATCAGGGATCAGCGGAAGATACCGGGCATACAGAATAACAAGGCAGATCGCCGAAAAGCAGTAGACATAACTGAGGCATGCAAAGAAAAAAGGGGGTGAATTTCGGCACAATTCACAAATCGAACAAATGTTTGCTTTTAATATTGCAAACCGGGTCCGGACGTGATATATTACAAACCAGAACAGATGTTCGGAAGATGATCAGCAGAACATCACGCAGGCTGGGTTCCACACCGTAGTGTACTATCCCACCCTCATAAAGAGGAGTACATACAAGAGCCTGCACAATAATATCATCGACGGATCAGTTTCCCTTTGCCGTCTATGTCATGAAGCCTGTGATGATGGGAGGGATGAGTAAATGAAGGTAGCAACGAAAGGAAGAGTAGTGTGCTGTCCCAGATGCGGGACCTGCGGAACTGTCAGTGAGATCGGCATGAACAGGCTCTTATGCAAGAATAAGGACTGCAACACGAAATTCGGGGGCTGGGTAGTCAATGGGTTTGTCATAACATTTGAAGAGACAGATTCGGATTATGATTATCTGGGCATGTTTGAAGCATGTAAAGCAAAGCTGGAAATGCTGAATGAACTGAAATAACTGAATATTAAATGAGGACTGCCGCGACAGAGCAATAAAAGCCGGCGGCATATCCAAGAGTTTGTTAAGAGCCAGATGCCCTTGACCGCAGAATATGATGACCTCCCAAGGAGGCGTCAGGCGGTCAGGAGACAAGCACAGAGCCTGCAAAACGGAGTAGATACCCATAACGGGTTGACTGTTTTGCAGGCTCTTTTTTTCTGCCCGGTCCATGGCTCTTGCGGAGCAGGAAAAGAAGCAACAGGTATCAAAAATATGGAGGAGAGATAGTAAAAATGAGGAAAGTATTAGTATTTAGCAGATCAGATGAGTCTATGAAGGCTTATCTTACGAGAGCGGCAGCTCTTCTGAATATCTTAAGGAATGACCGTGATCTTATGGATGAGCACCCTGAGATTAGCGGTATGAGCACAGCGGAGATAAAGGAGTTTGAGGAATATCTCTGCAGGCTCATAAGACCTGAGGTCGAAAAGGCGGCCTTCCTGGCAGCACGAAAGGCCAGCATCCTGGATTATAAGGAAGTGATAGCGAACATGTCCCTGGCATCCGTTATGGAGGTGTTCCATAAGTTTAATGATTCATCCGTAGTATCGGTGCCCGGCGGCCACAGTTTTGATGCTTTTATCGGAAATATCATAAAGAGCAGCGTAAGGGAGGCTTTCATGGAAAAGACCGGTCTTAAAAAGCACCAGCTGGATAAGGCCAACCGTGTGAGAAAAGCGAGAAGCTATGCTGCGGCATCAAAACATGTATGCCCGGAAGAGGTAACGATAGATGAGATATATGAGGCACAGAAATATATAAGCAGAGCAGTACCGATCTCTGTTGAATCGATAAAGGAGGTATTGGAATATATGGAAACTGAGGTATATTATGACGGTCTTGAGGACTTTGAGATAGAAGATGAGAGTGATCCCTATAAGGGACTGGAGGATCAGGAGACAAAGGCGCAGCTCCATGAGGCGTTCATGCAGATGCGCGCTCCGCAGAGATATATCTTCTTAAAGCGCTTCCTTTCCGGTGAGGACCGCAGTACGTATAAGCAGCTGGCAAAAGAGACAAAGCTCATCGAGCTGTGCAAGGAGGATCCTGTCTGCATGAGGAACCTGACCAGAGGAGACCTGACCATAGCACGCCCGAAAGGGAATACCGTAGAGTCAGAGGAGTATAAGGATGTCGTATATGTAAAGATCGACTTCCTTGATTATCTGTTCAGGGATGCCCTTAAGCGGATGAAGAAGTTCGTTACGGATAACGGACTCCTTTTAACCGATATGGAAGGCTGGCTCAACGACTGGATCTATGAGGAGATGGCGCAGTTTTGATGACCTCAGGTGATGTCATAAAGGAGGTGATGTTTATATTGCCCTGGTTCGTAAAGCCAGGGCTTTTTTAATTATCTATATGATTTAAGAGAAAAGCACGAAAGCACGGTTATTGATTGAAAAATAAGCATCTTCGGTGTATAATAATACTTGTTTTGAATACATTGGCAAAACTGGCGAAAGCCAGTGACGCAAAACTATAGGGCCTGTACAATGGCAGCCAGTTGCATTTTATATACGCATCTGGTTGATCATATAAATCAGATGTTTTTTTATTGATAGTCACAATTGAATAGGTATTGATGTGAATTTTATAAATATGTATTCTATAAAATGAATAAATATGGACTAGCTTATTTTCCACATACAAAGGAGGATCAAAGATGAAAAAAGGAAAATTAAAACTGTTCATTAACATGATCTTAACGTTGTTTATTTTCAGTGCATGGATTCTTGAAAACTATAATGGTTGTTTTCAAGTGCATGCGGCAGATCACGTGCATGATGGTATTACATTTGTTGAATGGAATAATACATCAAAGCTTCCGACTAAGGCTGGGAATTATTATTTATCCAATGATGTATTATTGACAGAAACATGGGTAGTTCCATCAGGTACAATCAATTTATGCTTAAACGGAATGACTATTACTGCGACAGGTATGGGTAATGGGACCAGCAATACTATTCATATGATAGATGTAAAAGCGGATACCACTTTAAATATATACGATTGCAGCGAGGGAATGAGTGGATGTATTGGGGATAAAAAAGATGTGCAGTATCCAATTGATGTTACAGAGTATGGTACTGTTAATCTTTATGGCGGTCATATAGATTCTATAGCTGTTGCAGTACATACTCATACTGGATATTTTAATATGTATGGTGGTGAAACCTACGGAAGGACAAGTGTTACTGCCGGGTATTATGGTGCATTTAATATGTACGGCGGCAAAATTGTTTCAAGTGGACTTATTGGTTTGTCTGCGGGGGGGACGGTAAATATATATGATGGTATTATTGATGGTAGTAAATGCGGGAAGAATTACTATAGATATGCGGCAATATGTGCGAACTCAGTCACATTAAACATATATAATGTCACATTGATTGGAAATGGCGTACAATGCATGTATGCTGAAAATGGGACTGTAAATATAATGGATGGATATTATCGAGATGCTATAGTGCCAAAGGATGACGATAAGATTTCTATCACAATATCCGGTGGATATTATAGTGTTAAGCCGGATGAGTCTATGATAAAAGCCGGGTACGAGATAGTATCCTATAATGGAGATCCTTACAAATACAAAGTTTCAAAAATCGGCCAGAATACTGTCCCAGTGAGCTCAGTTACACTTAATAAAAATGAACTTTCATTGAAGGTTGGAGAATCACAAAGTCTTGTAGCTGAGGTTTTGCCGGATAATGCCTCTAATAAGAAAGTGAACTGGAGTTGTGATACGCCTAGTGTTGCAACTGTAGATGATGCTGGAAAAGTCTCGGCAATAGCTGTAGGCGATGCTATTGTTACAGTTACAACGGAAGATGGGAATAAAACAGCCGCTTGTAAGATTAAGGTTGCAGAAAAAGGAAATGGGCCTGGTGATGGAGTTGAATGGCAGACACCAGCGGATAACTGGTACGAAGACTACGTTATTGAAGTGAATAATGATGACAAAGTATTCTATCTTATTAAAGCTAAAGATAAAGTGTCTGGGAATATAGTTGTGCCTGGAACTATTAACATAAATGGAACGGAATATAATACTGTACTAAAACCAGAGCAGTACACATCTGTGTGGGCACCAGTAAAAGATAAGATAACTGGGATAAAGCTTTGCAAGGGAATAGGTTTTTATAATAATGATTGCGGATGGATGTTTTCAAAACTGGAAAATGTCACCACTATAGTATTTGATGATGTTGATACTTCTGAAGTGAAACGTATGAGCTGTTGTTTTTCTGGATGTGAAGCATTAGAAAAAGTATTTTTTGGTGATTTAAATACTTCGAATGTTACAGAAATGACCAATATGTTTTACGAGTGCAGGGCTTTAAAAAGTTTGGATGTTAGTTCCTTTGATACTTCAAAAGTAACTGATATAAGTGGAATGTTTGAACGTTGTTATGCCTTGGAAAGTGTAGATGTCAGTGGGTTCAATACAAAGAGCGTAACTGATATGAGAGGGATGTTTTGCGATTGTACCAAATTAAAAGAAGTTGATGTGAGTGGATTTGATACATACAATGTAAAAAATATGTGGACTGTATTTGCGTATTGTTCATCATTAGCGGAATTAGATCTTAGTGGCTGGAAAACACCAAATCTTGAGGAAACATGGCTTATGTTTAATGGATGTTCCTCATTAAAAAGTTTAGACTTGAGTTCATTTGATACTACAAAAGTAACATTTATGGACGATATGTTTTCAGATTGTAAATCGTTAGTCAGTTTGGATATTAGCAGCTTTGATCTTACCAATGCGCTTTTATGGGAGACGATTTTTAAGAATTGTAATAAGTTAAGTGAAATAAAGACACCTAAAGCTATGGGAGAAAACACTATAGATTTACCGGCTACATTCTATGATAAAGAAACAAATAAAGTATTCACAGCCATATCAAAAGAATGTACCAATATGACATTGGTTAAACCCAGGATAACGGCAAAAAAACTTACGCTTGATAAGAACGTACTTGAATTTAAGGCTACAGATGATCCTATTCAATTGAAGGTTACTATTGAACCTAAGGAAGCAGTTGATGTTACGTTAACATGGCAATCAACTGATGAATCTGTTGTTACTGTATCTAATAAAGGTTTGGTTAGTCCTGTTGGAGCGGGAAATGCAATAGTCAGTGTTTCTGGTGATGGATGTGTTGCTGAATGTAAAGTTACAGTTATTTCGCATTCACCTATGAATCCTGTACCTGAAATCTCTGAAGCAACAACTGAACTACATCTTGTAAAAGGTCAAAAATTTACTTTATCGGATATGGGATGGGAAAGTAGTAATAAAAAAGTAATAAGCATCAATAAAAAAGGAGTTCTCGTAGTTAAAAAGGAATCTGCTACACCTATTAAACTAACTAAGGGTGCACAGAGTATTGATGTATATATAACAAAGCCTTCATTTAGTGCCAAGTCTCTGACGCTTAATGCGGGGAATTCTCAAGATATAGGATTTAACTATGATAAGGAAAACCTCTCTGTAGCATGGTATAGCAACGCTCCGGATGTTGCAACAATTTCTGATACAGGAAAAGTAACAGCTGTTTCTAAGGGGACTGCAACAATTACAGCATACATAAATGGATCGGCCTACAATTGCAAAATAAAAGTAAAAGAACCGATTATTGCAAAGGAACGTACCCTACATCTTACACTAAAGGGAAGTAAGAGTGTAAAACTCAAGGGAGTTAAGAATCCTGTGTGGACCGCAGATAATCCTGGTCTTGTGAATATTAATAAGAGTAAATTTACAGGGTTAGCCGTTGGGGAGACTATACTACGAACTGGCAGCGGAGATAATGAGTATATTATACGTTTGTATGTTGAGGATCCTACCGTAAAAACAACAGGTATTACTGCTACAGGAAAGAACAAGTACAATATGACTATCAAGGCTGGAAACAGCATACCATTAGAATTTGCTTTTATTAAGCAGAAGGTAGTTTTTAAAAGCAATAAAGCGGAAATCGCATATAATGATAATGGCTCTATAGTAGCTAATAAAATAGGAAGTGCTAAATTGACGGGCAAGATAAATGGTAAAACCATAACCATAAACGTTACAGTTAATTAAGGATAAGGTTAAGGATAAAGTAAGGATCCCTGGCAAATGTCAGGGATCTTTTTTGTTTTAGAAGAAATTTGTGTGCTGTTGTATATGTGAGGACAATATCAGGCACTCTTCCTGCACACGACTACTATATCACTGATCTCAACACCGAATATATCTGCCAATATGACAAAATTGTCTATGGTAGGCATGGCGTCACCCCTCATCCATTTATAAATGGACTGAGCGGTGTTGAATCCAAAGATGGCCTGGATATCGCATATCCTCATACCGGTCTTTCTGATCAAGGATTTTATCCGATTTCCGGTCCCTATCATATCTACTGTAGGCATTTTTTTCTCCTTTCCCGGATATGGCGGATCGATCTGTCCGCCATATCCGCTTTTTCTTTGTTAACAGTTTCAGTACCCCTGGCGGGAGTCGAACCCGCAGATCCGGGAACTTAAGTCCCGTGCATATTCCCATTCTGCTACAGAGGTATAGGTCCACTGACAGGGATCGAACCTGCGCGACCGGAACCACAATCCGGCGTTCTTCCATTAAACTACAGCGGACGTACAGGATAAGGGGATCGAACCCTTATGGCTTTTAGCCGGCGGTTTTTGAGACCGCCTCGTCTACCAGTTCCGACAATCCTGCATATGCACCAGGGGAGATTCGAACTCCCAAGCCCGTACGGGCACAGCAGCCTTAGTGCTGCGTGTATTCCATTCCACCACTGGTGCTTAAGTGCGGGATAAGGGATTTGAACCCATATGAGACTACTCTCCGGAGGTTCTGAACCTCCTGCGTCTTCCGTTCCGCCAAACCCGCGTACCCTGAGAGGGAGTCGAACCCTCAGACTCCTGAACCTAAGTCAGGTGCATATGCCAGTTCTGCTATCAGGGCAAAAAGAAAACCGCCTGCGCTATGCAGACGGTCTTAAGAAACTCTTTATCTTATCTGTAAGTCCCTTATATGCCGATATCTTTCTGCATAGCAAATAACTCCTTGTTTCCGAGGAGGAGCAGTAAGCTATGCAGTTCCAAAGATCTAAAATTATTCATTGTCGTTTAGTTTCCTTTCGTTATGATCGCATCTTAACACATATGATGGAGATGTTCAAGTAAACCTATAGTATACTATGGGACGTCGGAGTTCTTTTTTTTAATATTATATTCTGGTAGAATGATATGGAATAGAGGCTTATCAGGAGAATGTTGCGGGATGCTGAATTATATCATGACAGGGATGAGAAGTGCTTTATGCTGAATGATCAACATGGGAAATTGCCCCAAACCCCAAAACACAAGGGATTTGATCTGTTAAAGTGTATTATCATAGCAGCGGTCATTTTAACATTGTTATTTCTGCTTTTGGCAGAGGATATGAAATCGAAGGCACGGATAGAAGGGAAGATATCCGTTGTAAATGATGATTTTGTCATATCCGATTCGGTTGAGTGTACTTATGGATATAACGGAGGTACATATTGGCAGTATGCGGACAGATATGTAGAAGTTAAGTGTAACAGGAACCCCAAGGGTCTGCGGATAAAGAATTTGGGATACAAGAGGGGGTGTTATTCTTATCGGTTATCTGTTTCGAATGGCGTGATCACGATACATCCCATTATTCATGTGATCAAAGAATATCATGATTTGGCACAGGAGTGGAATATCAAGTTTGATTTTCGAAAGACAGATGATAGATGGGATGCGGTCATTACATCTAAAGCTGGCAATGAAGAATTTACGGTGGAGTGCACGGATATCGAAAGAAACGGGATAGAATTGGAAAGCTGGCAGGAAGGAGGCGGGATACAGAAAAGTGATTTGGAAAACCTTCGAGAATACCCGCTTTCTTTCAATAAAAACCCTGAATATGTGAAAGAACTGGCAGTCAGCGTAACAAATGATTCATTTACAGTAACGGATAACGTAGACTGCATCGGTATATATGGAATGGATGAACCGGTTGGAAGAAATGTTGATGTGGAATGTGAGCGTATCACAGGTGGGATGAACTGCCGTTATTTCGACTTATATTGGGGATATAGATTTTCATATACAATTTCGGGCGAAGGCATTACTGTCAATCCCATCATAAACTATGGCCGTAATGTTGGTGATGCGGATAAGAGACATGAAATAGAATTCTCTTTTTACAAGACCGGGGATCGATGGGATGCAATAGTAAGTTTTCCGGATCTGCCCGTAGGACAGATGTGTTTTGAGGATATTTTGAATAATGGAATCTGTATAGATCTTAATTGATAGTAAAATATATGTTGAAGTGTGGCAAAATTTTTTTAAGAATTTTGAAAAAGTTGTTGACATATAAAACCCGATGTGATATCTTAACGTCCAGAGGGAAGTGCCTGTCCTTCATGTTTTGATACATGAAAGTTCGGACTTCCCATTTTTTATGCAAATAAACAGATAAAAAGATTTAAGGAGATTAAGAAAGCAAATGAGAACTCAGCGCACACAATTTATGAGTATGAGCAGACTGCCCAAACAGTCCTCGTTTATGTGCGCAGATTTTGCGGGCAAGGGATATATCTGGGCCGATAAGGATAGCTTTAATGATATCGCCATATCACGCCCGGAATATGACCAGGAATATGAATGGAAGAGGCGAACATGAAAGGAATATGATGCATAACAGCAGCATAAGATCTTTTGTGGGAGCCTGAAAGAAAAAAGGCTCCCATTTTTTATGGGATAAAAGGAAAGGATTGAAGAGAAGATGAGAACGATCAGACCGCATAGAAAGTACAACCGATTTAGAAGCTTACAGGCCGAACATGAGCCTTGTAAGCTAACTCGGTAGAAGCGCCTGGTTGAAGCCCAGGAGGAGTTCGTTCAACTCGAACACAAGGCACTTTACAGAAACGATAAGCCCGATTGGTCTAATGGCAGTGATTTTCGGTTCTCAGCCGAAAGACAAGGGTTCGAATCCCTTATCGGGTGCTGACGGCGATTACTCGAGCGGATGCAGAGACCGGCCTTTCAAGTCGGTAAAAAGGGTTCAACTCCCTTATCGTCGATAGCAGTGAAAGCTGCGGTACATTAAAACTTTATATGGGGAGATGAGATCAGGCACTTCTCTCCCCGAATGCACGATAGGTGTAATTGGCTGCATTCCAGTCTTCCAAACTGGCGGAACGGGATCGTAACCCGTATCGTGCTCTTGAAAATTAAATAACATATCTGTCCGTACAGGCACGCGGACAAAAAAATGTAACTGTAAATATGAACAGAAGAAAAAGGAGAACGAAAATGGAAATCTATTATTATAGCCTGACCGATCATATTTAACGGCAGGTAGCGTAATGGTGAACGCACCGGTCTGTAAAACCGGTACCCGCAGGGTAAACATTGCAGGTCCGAGTCCTGCCCTGCCGACTAAAAAATATGGCTCTGTAGTGTAGAGGCTAACACGCCTGACTGTCTATCAGGTAGCACGGGTTCGAATCCCGTCAGGGTCGCTATGGTTCTTCTTCTGACGAAAGAAGATTAAATGCCAACCGTCAAGGCAGCCAGAAATTTTGTGATGCTAACAGCAATTATTATTTTACATGTCCAGTAAAAAATAAAGCGTCATGTATGGGGCCGTAACTCAATTGGGAGAGTGCTACCCTTGCAAGGTAGAAGTTGGGAGTTCGAGTCTCCTTGGTTCCACTAAAGCTTATATTCCTGGGTAGCCCAGCTGGTAGAGCGCCTGACTGTTAATCAGGAGGTCGCAGGTTCGAGACCTGTCCCGGGAGCTGCAGCATAGCTCAACTGGCGAGAGTATTCGGTCCATACCCGAAAGGTTATCGGTTCGATCCCGATTGCTGCAATTAAATAAAGAAAGAAAAGGGGATGAAAAGATGAAACGAAAACGAAAGCTGAGTCATAAAACTTAGCGCCGTTGGCAGAGCGGTCATGCACACGACTTTTAATCGTGATCAGGCGGGTTCGACACCCGTGCGGCGCACTTGCAGAATGATTTTTGCATGCGCTTGCGTAGCGTAATGGTTGACGCACCTGCCTCTTAAGCAGTGATGATGTGGGTTCGAATCCCATCGCAAGCATTTTATACAGGTGTTGGGTAATTGGTAGCCCCCTTGATTTGGGATCAAGAACGTGTCGGTTCAAGTCCGGTTGCCTGTACGAAGGTTGAGAGCAAATGTAACCTTGCCATCTGAACGAGGGGAGATAGAGAAATGAGCAGCGCACTGTGGCGACATAAGCACAGACAATGGAGCATAACTCAACGGTAGAGTGGGTGCCTTATATGCATCTGGTTCAGGGTTCGAATCCCTGTGCTCCAATTGCGGGAGAGTGGAACGGAATACCATTCCAGGCCCATACCCTGAGAGATAACAGGTTCGACTCCTGTTCCCGCTATTAAATGACGATGTGCCCAAGCAGGCTTAAGGGGCCGGACTGCAACTCCGGTATTCGTGAGTTCGAATCTCACCGTCGTCTTAATCAAAAGAAAGAGGAAAAGAAAATGACAGTAGCAATGATAAGACAAATTTCATCAAGATCGCAGCAGATCAGCCGAAGCTGGTCTATTTGGAGTGGATAAAAATATGGGTATTATCTGATTTAGCTATAAAGTAGAGAAAGCTCCTGCAGATGATATCCGGGTATCAGAAGCAGGAGCTTTTTATATAGACGCATGGTGTAATGGCAGCATACCGGTCTCCAAAACCGTTGGTGAGAGTTCGAATCTTTCTGCGTCTGTATAGGGGTATAGCGTAATGCAGCGCAACGGATTTTGATTCCGCAAGAGTGAGTTCGATCCTCATTACCCCTGTTAAGCCGTATGTCCGGGTGGTGAGGGAGCGGTCTTGAAAACCGTTGGTCCGGAAGGACTTGCAGGTTCGAATCCTGTGTGCGGCGCTTTGCTCTTATAGGCTAATGGAGAAACCGCGGGGCTACGAACTCCGTATTCAGCGTTCGAGTCGCTGTAAGAGCGCTTATAGGCAAGCATAGCTCAGCTGGAAGAGTTCCCGTCTGATACGCGGGAGGTCGAAGGTTCGAATCCTTCTGCTTGCATTATATCTGCGTAGCTCAATGGATAAGAGTAACGGACTTCTAATCCGTAGGTTGCAGGTTCGAGTCCTGTCGCAGATGTTATAGGGGTATAGTGAAGCTGGCAACACAGCGGATTCTGATTCCGTAATCGGAGGTTCGAACCCTCCTACCCCTGCTTTGGCGGTGTAAGCCTAATTGGTAAGGCAGCGGTTTGCTAAACCGTGAGTAAGCGCATCTGTGCTGTGGAGGTTCAAGTCCTCTCGCCGTCGTTTTAATGATTTAAAAACTTAGCGTTTTCTTTTAGGAAAAGTCTCGTCAAATATGGCGGGGCTTTTTGGCGTCAAAATGACGTCTCTGATTTGGCATAGCATTGAGAAATGACGTCAAAATGACGCCACATGGAGTATAAAACTAACGATAAACACACTGTGGATAGCGTTGGAAACATTGATTTTATTGCGTTTCAGCACACCCCCTACAAATATTGATCAACGGCCGTGAAAATATCTTCATCGAGCGTGCAGGCAGGCTATATAAGTGGGATAAGAGTTTTTCGTCGGATGAGAAACTGGAGGATGTTATCCAGCAGATAGTAGCCAGATGCAACCGTACCGTTAATGAATCCTCACCTATAGTGGATGCCAGGCTGGAGAACGGCTCACGTGTGAATGTGGTACTGGCACCCGTGGCGCTTAACGGTCCTATAGTCACGATACGGCGGTTCCCTGAGAAACCCATACAGATGGAGGATCTTAAACGCTTCGGAGCCATAACCCAGGAAGTGATAGATTTTCTGAAACAGCTGGTAGTGGCGGGATACAACATTTTTATATCCGGCGGCACCGGTTCGGGAAAGACCACTTTTCTGAATGCGCTTTCAAACTTTATCCCCAAGGATTCTCGTATCATCACCATCGAGGACAGTGCTGAGCTTCAGATCCAGGGGGTTCCAAATCTTGTGAGGCTGGAGACTCGCAATGCAAATGTTGAAGGCTGCAAGGAGATAAGCATGCGGGATCTTATAAAATCGTCGCTTCGTATGCGCCCGGACCGCATAGTGGTCGGCGAGGTCAGGGGAAGCGAAGCGCTGGATATGATACAGGCTATGAACACGGGGCATCTTGTTTTCTTTCGGCGCCTACATTGCTAATGCTGTCATTACCGTTATCCTTATTGTCCATTATATATATATCGGGGAGCTTTACCTTAATATCTTCGCCGGTCTTCAGCTGTACACTAATATCGCCGGTTGGATATACATCTATACGGGATATGAAGTTTTCGACGCTTGCCTTGTCAAAAGTAGTGAAATGGCGAAGCTCATCCATGACCTTTTTTACTTCAGCCATTTTCTTTATCACATAGGAGTCGTCGAGACGGAGTGCATCCATTTCTTCGATGGAGCTTGTTAATTCGGCTATTTTTTCTTCGTAGCTTTTTATTTTCTTTTCGATCCTTTCTTTGGTTGTTGGAGAAAGCTCACGATTGGACAACTCTTCTATCAGTACATCTATCTTATCTTCGAACTTTGCCTTTTCCTTCTTTTTTTTGTCCAGATCCCCTAATGATGACCGAGACGCTTTTACTGTTCTTTCAAGGATTGTTTCAAGATTTGTCAGCGTCTCCGGTTGTCTATCCAGACTCATTTTGAGTGCTTTCCGTACCAAGTTCTCCAAATCGTCAACAAAAATCCGATTGATGGGGCTTTCGCAATCGGTATGGATAGGGATGCGATACACAGGGACTTTGTTTTTTCGGCCTGCCATATCATGCCGAAAAGACTGCCCGCAACAGGAGCAGTATATTTTGTGAACAAATGGATGTTTTCCTTCAAAATTCTTACGTAAGAATTCTTTATCTTCTCTTTTTACATAGGTTTTTACTTTTGATTCTCGGATACGCTGGGCTATATCAAACAGTTTCGGATCTATTATCTGCAGATCGGCTCGACGATCTATGATGGTTTGATCCTTCTCATTTTCTATCTTGAATCTTTGAGACGGTTCTCCAGGGATATATTTGCTCCCTCGTGTATTTATCGTAAAGATACCAGTATATTTTTTGTTAGAAAGAATATTCTCAATGGTTCTTGTACAAAGGTATTCGTAGGTGATAGATGATTTTTTGGTATCTTTATCACGCCGGTGTTTGGGAAATCTGATCTCACGCTTGCGAAAATCGTTGGCTTTTTCTCGGGGAGTCACATTTCGATAGACATAATCTTTGAAGATTTCTATGATATAGTCTTTATAGTCTGCATCTATGATAATATCCTTTTTTTTCTTATCCCACTTAAAACCGGTGACAACATCTTTAGGGAGGAGCTGTTTGTCTTTTACCCGTCTTTCCTGCGCAGTAATACCGGCATCGTGCTGGATTTTGCTTGTGTTTGCGTTCATTACGGATTCGAAGGTAAAAAGTAGCTCATCTTTGGAAAAGTCCCAAAATTTGCTATTTTCCATTGTATAAAGAACTGCATCATATTTTATGAGAGTTTGCATAAAGAGCATAGCTTCCGGCACGGAGCGGAAAAGCCGAGAGCTGGTTTTTGCTATTACGAGTTTTGTTTTCCCAGAGGTAATGGAGTCAATAAGCTTTTTATATCCATCTCGGTTGACTACGCTCTTCCCAGAGTATCCGTCATCGATATAGATTCGATCCTCAGAAATGGAAATATTCTTATGCGACTCTATGAACTCTCTGGCGGATTTTACCTGATTCGAACAGGAATCCTTTTGACCCTCATTTCGTGTAGACACACGGGCATAAACGGCGGCAGGGACATTACTGGACATATCGTTACCGTCAAGTTTTTCTATCAGATCATCAACATAACTCATAGCTGGTCTTCTCCGTTTGCCATTTTATTATACCGTAAATATCCATCCTGTAGTGAATATATATCCATCTGAAGCAATTCTCGAGCCTTGCAGAATGCTGCGGTCCTTCGGTTGATGTCGTTTAGATTATGGGTCAGTACCAAATCATATTTGCCTTTGACGGCGATAAGCTTCTGCAGGTTTGGTTGCTCTCCCACATTCTGGAGTTTTGTTATATCATAGTACTGATCGATCAGAGTCCAAGATGTTTCTTCCTTTACGAAGAGCCTAAAGATCTCATTTTGAAGGGATATAATCTCTTCTGAGCGTTTGGATTCGTCAGCGTATACGAGGTAGCTGACGACCCTCAGTGGTCGATCTAAAGGCTCTTTTTCGAATACAAAAGATCCGTTTTCCATTGTATAGATACAGACACCCTTATCACGGAGCTCTTTCATAATGGACATACAGGTCATAGTACTGCGGCTTAGGTGATAAAAATCTTTGGAGATGATTGCTTCGTAGTTTTGGGCACACTCTAACAGCCTCTTGAATTCGGGCTGTTTTGTTCTATGAAGGTCATAGTCACAGAAAACATCCGTATCAGGATATCCTAAAAAGCTGGAATAGTCTTTCAGCTGTTGTAATGTCTTCTGATATATAATCGGACGGGTAGTGGATTTGTCTGTGAAATGATATACAGCAGCTTTTGGCATTTTATTTGCTTCCTTTGTGGTATACCGATCAATCAGAATTCATAAATATTTTCATGAATTCTATAAACTTCTTTTGAATAGCGTCCTTTTCAGCTCCATCAGACCAGGAATCCCAAGGCATAGAGCTTTGTTGGCTAAAGCCGCTTAAGGGAGAGTAATACGCTATAATGATGGGAATACCTGATTCTTCGGCTTCTCGCTTCAATTTCGTAATGGATTTTCGGATTTCTTTCTCTTTTGGGGAATAAGTTCGCCTTTTTTTTCCTACTGGTTTTTTTAAATCAGAAATCATGTCAAACAGAAACTCGTTAAAAACATCTATATCAGTCTTCCCTGCTCCTTCGCAGATTTTATTAAGAAGATCTATAAAGGTCTTTAATTCACTTTTTGATAAAAGACTAAGACAAGTTTTTATTGTTCTGATTTTTCTTTCAGCCGCTTTGTCAGCTTTTGGAAGATTACCCTTTTGTGACGGATTTTCCTGTGTTTTGTTTAATTGTTGGTACATGGATATTCCACACTCGGTAAGAGTTATAACTTTCTTTCGTTTATCTTGTTTATACGGCTCACGTTTTATAAGGTTGTCCATCTCCATGGGATGAAGGATTTCGGAGACTCGTGCTGGGCTAAGCATAAGCAACTCTTCCAGCTTTTTTTGCATGACCCCATCTGAATAACTGCCCGCTATGAGCAAGATACGCTCCTTATAGAATTCTATCTTTTTGAAAGTATCTTTCTTACTCATAATCAATCCCTTATTGCATGCTGCATACCATGACGAGTGTAAATAAACACAAGATACTGGTGAAAGTCAACTTTGATACATAAGAATTATATATAAGACATCTATTCTTGTCAATCCGTTCGAAAATCGAACAAATATCTGAACATGAAAATGCTTTATCCATTGAAAATATAAGGATTATGATTCCAACTTTTATATTTCTCATATACTTATAGAGCGAAGGAAATATATCGGTTGTGACCAATGGAGAATCTTTAATGAAAGATAAACAAAATGAAAATAAAATACATCTTTCGTGGGAAGAGCTTATGCTCCATGAGCTGCTCCGTATGGGAGTCATTGATTCTACAATTCATGATAAGGCTCTTGAAGAGCTGGAGGTGGAAGAAAAAGAACCGGAGAAGTGAGGTGAACGATATGAAGAGGAGAAGAGCGCCACCCAATCAGAATAAAGTAATAACTGATTCATTAAAAAAAAACAAAAGAAGGAGAAAAAGAAAATGTTAAATAATACTGTAAATGAAACTAATGGCATGCTCACGTTGAGGCTTCAGGGCGTCATGCATCACTATGGGATAAGTAATCCTGCAGATCCTGTAAGGAGAACTGCCGATGTTCCTACAAAGTTTGCAGTGTGCGGCATGATCGGCAGGGCACTTGGAATTGCCGGTAGAAATCGGCGTGATAAGGGTCAGTTTCAGGATCTTATCGATCACATTGAGATCGTTGATATTGAAGCTATCAATCGCTATCCCGTCAATAAGGTCGTTGATACTGAAAGCTTTGAAGCTCTTCTGGAAGAGATGGATTATACCACCTTCAGGGAAGACTACAAGGATGTGGACTTCTCTGAAACGGTACAGATTGAGTATCTTACGGACGCAGATTTTCATGTCACAGTTTGCTGCAGTGGTCAGTACACACCGGAGATGATCCGTGATGCACTTAAGAATCCCGTAGTTACGCCGGCACTGGGGAGGAGCGATTGTATCCCGGCCAGAGTTGTGGCGCTGTAAGAACCAAAACACGAGCCTAAAGAGGAAATGCCCCTTGTCTTAATAGATAGGGGGCTCCTCTGAGGGGGGAGAGTTTGATAACCTGAGCATTCCCGAGAGGGGAGTATCCGAAGAAACCAAAATCAAAGTGAACAGGAGGTATAGAGATGAATACTAATCTATTGCTTCAGATACATATATGCGGGCCGAGCTTTCGGGATTTGTAAGCCGAATGCGGTCTGAATGAAGCTTGAGGAGATGTGTATTGTAAGCCCGGAGATGTAAAGGAGGGTATTAGATCTGGGAATCAACGAAAATAGTAAATGGAGGAAAAACAAAAATGGAAAGTGAAAAAGTTATGGTCACTATGGATGATGTGGCTTACGACAGCAAGCCGACGATGGATGATACAAAGCTGATCAAGTGGCGCCTGAAAGATTTAAAGTATCAGCGCTTGCTGGAGATACAGGAGCTTGGAGATTTGTTATGTCATGGGCATACATTCTATCCTGCCGTTTTTAACGGAAACAGCGTATCTGGGAAAGACTGGGTTCAGCAGCAGATCTTTGCGCTCGATATCGACGACGGGTTAACGATGGATGAAGCAGACATGAAACTGAAAGAACTGGGGATCCCTCAGAACTTTATGTACACGAGTTTCTCGAGCACGCAGGTGCATCAGAAATTCCGTATCGTGTTCTGCGCCAAGGATGTTATTACCGATAAGGATTATCGTGACCGTATCCAGAGGATTCTTATGGGGCTTATTCCGGAGTGTGATCCCAAATGTAAAGATTGTGCCAGAATCTTTTTTGGCGGCAAAGAAGGCAAGGTACATCATGCAGATTATGAAGTGAGGTTTGATCCGGAAGAACTTGTCGCCCGTTACTCGGACAGAGAGTATGTTCCGGTCAGGACATCCCGTAAAAAAAGGACTGAGTCTCATAAAAAAGTGAAAGAAAAGAAAAAAAAGACTTCGACCAAAACTAAGCGGCCTACTAAAGAAAGAAAGACGGATCCCTGGGATGTTAAGAAAGCAATGGAGGCAATGAAGGGATACACTAATGAGGAGCCTTGGGGTAAGGGGTTATACATCTGTAATGCCAAGACCTATGCGAATGCTGTAAAGCGCTATTTTACGGAGTGTGGAGCAACATACAGTGAGGGTGATGGAAGGGAGAACGCATTGTTCTGTTTCTACTGTCTGATGAGGGGCTTTGAAAAACTGATTCCGTCCTATATTGCTACTGTTGGTCTTAACAGATCGTTTAATGAACCCTTGGGGCTGAGAGAGTTGTTAAATATCGTTGACAGTGTCGAAAATAAAACAGCGGAATGGCCCTATATAAGGTATATCAACAGAGGCTATTGTTTCCCCAATGCTGGTACTGTAGTAGATTTTTGTGACATAAAAGAGCCCGAAAAATATGGGTTGGCGGTTAACGAGGCAAAAAGAAGAAGGAAAGCCGAAAGGAAAAGACTGATAAAGAAAGTTGAGAGTCGTTTACTGGTACTGACAACAGACCCGACTCAGACTTTTGAGAAGATGCTCACAACGCTTGAACAGGAAGAACTGAAGATAAGCGTAACTACACTCAAAAGTAGGCTTAAGGCTTTGGGGATTAACTGGAGAGAAAAAAAGAAGGCGTTAAGAGAAGCAGAGGAAGAATTCATTGAGGAAAGGGAGTGATAACATGCAGTATCAAGGAGAAAGAGGACCGCCTCCCCAAAAAAAGCTAAAAGAGGGTACAGATATAAATAAAATTTTATTTTTTATTTTTAAAAAAAATTTATTTCTGCATCCTTACAGAGACTGTCACTAAAATAAGCATAAAGATAGGAGGATTATAATATGTGCCAGATTGAATTAAATCACGATCAGTTAAAGGTGCTTGATCGTATTCCTTCTACAGATAAGGAATATATAGCAATCTATGGACCTGCAGGAGTCGGAAAGTCCGTGACGATCGGAGAGTTCATTAAGCGTGAGGGTTTAAAGGGGAAAAAGGTTCTTGTTCTTGCAACGACAGGCATAGCAGGAGATGCAATCGGAGGTGAGACAGTCTTTCGTGGTCTTGGCATTACGGTTAATGATCTGAAGTCTGGAAGGCTTGGGAAAAAGGCAACCACAGCATTCGAAGAGGCAGATTATATCGTTATTGATGAAGCCTCCATGATGACAAAGGAACTCTTTCTTGCTGTGAAGCATTTTAAGAAAGAGAATCAGAAGGTAATCTTTCTGGCAGATTTGAGCCAGCTTCTGCCCGTTATTCCCGGTAAAGTAAGCACCATTACTAACAGCTTCGATGATCAGTTGTTTAGTATCGTTGACGAGGAAATGGAAGTAATGCTGTTGACCAAGGTCATGCGTCAGACTGATGAACGGTTTATCAACATCCTTGGCAGGGTGTCTAAAGAAGGATTTTTCCCTGAGCTTAATGAGCTTTTCGCCAAAAAGTATATCTTAGAGTCTGAGTGTACGGATGGCAAGCTCAGGATAGCGAAGGAACTTATAAAAGCACAGCGGGAAGGGAAAAAGGTTTGTTATATCGCTGCTACAAATAAAAAGTGCGACGAGATTAACAAATTATGTCAGGATTTTCTTGCGGGAAATCCTAATAAGACATATGAAAGCTACTATACAGAGGTTGATGATTTCAGTGATGTTCCGGAAGCCTATGTTTCAGAAATCAAGGCTAAAATCGCTGAAGAAAAAAAGAATGGAAAGTCTGGGGAGGATATGATGCCGCTTATCCTTTATGAAGGACAGAGGGTTCTTTTTACGGCGAATGAGAGGATTATAAAAGATGGAATGAAACGTAAATATGTTAATGGATCCATGGGGACTGTTGAAATGCTGGGTGATAATGCTGTCTGGGTAAAAATCGATAAATCAAAGGAAGTTGTCATGGTTGAGTATCTGGATCTTTCTCAGTATGTTTACTATGATAAGGTTGATGGATCCAGAGGTGAATTCTGTTACGCTGTAAAGAGTTATATTCCTCTCCGTAGTGGATATGCCAATACAGCACACAAATGTCAGGGCATGTCCCTCGATGAGGCGTATATCGATCCGGAAGGATGCTTTTTACCCGGACAGTTCTATACTATGCTTAGTCGTGTCAGAACGATAGATGGTGTACACTTGGTGAACGAGATAAAACCGGATAATGTGATTGTTAATCCGCATTCGGTGGCACTCTACATGTTTATTTTGAGACATGATCGTGGATATACTATGGAAGAAATTGTATATCTGAGAGGCTACTTTAATTCACTGGAGAAGTATATGGATGCTGAGAAGATTTATAAGACCTGTTTAGAGTATGGTCTTGAGGATCAGGTTGATAATCTGGATAAGGTTACCTTCGATATAGATTCATCAAATGGTATTTTGACTACCATATCCGTGAAGATGGGTGAAGAGTTTAACGAACTCTACAGTCTGAGGGATCCCCGTATTCCTTTTGTGGTAGCAGCTGCCCTTAATAAAGGTGAGATTGCTGTTCTGGATGAATGGTTAGATGGACACTATGATTCTATCCTTGATCTTGAAAAGTATGGATTACCGCTTTTAGAAAGACCTTGCATCTCCATTACGGAAGATGAGGCGCAGTTTGAGGTCTTTGTTGCCAAGGTAAGGGACGGAGTATATGAAGATCCTGACTGGGACAGGTATGTTGATGAGTATCTTGAAAGTAATGAGGCAGATGAAGTCGATGATGAATGGGATGAGCCTATATATGGCAAATACGATATCGAGGAACTGTATGTCTGATGATCAGAGAAACGAGGCTCTCATCCATGTGATGGGAGCTTCTTTACATGGCCCATGAATAGCCACTATACGCCCTGTACAGAACTTCTGGACTATGAGCAAAGAAGTAACTGCACAAAGTCCCATGCCCGGCTATGAGCCTTTCTGAGGCCTTCTGAGCCCTGTTGATGACTACCGGCTGAAGCTGTGATAAAATATAGCCATATATCGCTATAAGGAGCTGCAGAATGGTAAATGTATTCGTAAACGATATACGGAATGCGTTAAAAAACCGAAGCTGGTTTTCTGCATTGGCATTAGCTTTAGTGCTTCCTGATATGTGCGGTATGGCAGAGGATCCCAGTATGGGTGTTGCAGAGCGGTATATCTCATGGTATGACCGGTTTGTGACGCCTAAGATGAAGGATGATAATGCTAAGGCTGACAGGCCATATATGAGCGGAGAAATGGTA
>CAMVRS010000056.1 GCA_947169935.1 uncultured Lachnospiraceae bacterium | reverse complement strand
TCTGTCAAGATCCTTCGTCGCTGCGCTCCTCAGGATGACACTTCCCTGACATTATGTGCCTCTTCCCTGTCATTCTGAGCGAAGCGAAGAATCTTTTTAACTAATAGCATCTGCACCCGCGATGATCTCGGTAAGCTCTGTAGTGATCTTGCCCTGGCGCGCTCTGTTGTAGAGCAGCGACAGATGATCGATCATATCGGCCGCATTGTTTGTAGCATTATCCATTGCCTGCATACGCGCACCGTTCTCTGCCGCCTGGGCAGATATCAGCGCACCGTAGATCAGACTGGAAATATACTTGGGAATGATGAGGTTTAACGCCTCTTCATCCGCAGGTTCAAAATTCATAGGCGCCGTAGGTGCGGGCTTTTCATCAGGGATCCCGTCACCGTCGATATCCTGATCCACTGCATCCATATCCACCGGAAGGAGTTTAAGGAGCGTGGGCACATGGCTCACGGTATTCTTAAAATATGTATAAGCCAGATATATCTCGCTTATCTCTCCCTTTTCAAAAGCTTTGAGCAGCTCTTCGGTAACTATCATGCCGTCCTTATACACAGGCTCTTCTATAGCTTCGGAAAAATCCTTAAATATCGGATAGCCTTCACGAAGGAAAGCATCCTTACCCTTCTTTCCTATAGCATAGATGGTTGTATTATCCTTGTTAAACTCATCGTTTCTTGTGATGAGTTTGATAACATTGGAGTTATAACCGCCTGCCAGACCTTTATTGGAGGTGATCAGAACGATGGCTTTCTTTCCATCACCGCCACCCTTTAAGTACGGATGATCCACCTCACCTGCTTTTGCCAGTATGGAGGTGACCGTCTCATATACGGCGCGGAAGTAGTATTTGCTCTGCTCGGCTCTCGCCTTTGCACGCTGCAGCTTCACGGTAGATACCAGCTTCATAGCCTTGGTTATCTGCTGTGTGCTCTCAACACTGCTCTTGCGCCTTTTGATATCTCTCATGGATGCCATATAGCTTCACCCTTAAAAACTCTTCTTAAATTCTTCGATAGCTTTTACAAGCTTCTCCTCGATCTCCGGCTTCATTTCCTTATCCTTGCGGATGCTCTCGGGGATCTCGGGATACTTTGTATCAATAAACTCAAACAGCTCTCTCTCAAAACGAAGCACTTCGTCAACAGAAATGTCGAGCAGATACTTCTTTGTAGCTGCGTAGATTATTATTATCTGATATTCAACAGCCATGGGCTTGTACTGGGGCTGCTTAAGCATTTCACGGATACGCTCGCCCTGTGCCAGACGCTCTTTGGTATCGGCGTCGAGCTCGGAACCGAACTGAGAGAATGCTGCCAGCTCACGGTACTGTGCCAGCTCCAGACGGATGGGACCTGCGATCTTCTTCATAGCCTTGATCTGTGCGGAACCACCGACTCGGGATACCGACAGACCTGCGTTGATAGCAGGACGGAAACCGGAGTTGAACATTTCGGTCTCCAGATATATCTGACCGTCTGTAATGGAGATAACGTTTGTAGGTATGTATGCAGAAACGTCACCTGCCTGGGTCTCGATTATAGGTAATGCGGTAAGTGAACCACCGCCGTAATCCTTGTTCATTCTGGCTGCACGCTCAAGCAGACGGCTGTGCAGATAGAATACGTCGCCGGGATAAGCCTCACGCCCCGGGGGACGTCTCAGCAGCAGGGAGAGTGTACGGTAAGCGGTTGCATGCTTACTTAAGTCATCGTAGATGACCAGCACGTCCTGGCCTGCCTCCATCCATTCCTCACCTATAGCGCAGCCTGAATAAGGTGCTATATACTGCAGAGGAGCCAGCTCGGAAGCCGTAGCGGCAACCACGGTGGTGTACGCCATTGCGCCATATTCTTCCAGGGTCTTCACTATGGAAGCAACGGTGGAAGCCTTCTGGCCGATAGCTACATAAATACACTTAACATCCTGGCCCTTCTGATTGATTATCGTATCTATTGCGATGGCCGTCTTACCTGTCTGACGGTCACCGATGATCAGCTCACGCTGGCCCCTTCCGATGGGAACCATGGAGTCGATAGCCTTGATACCGGTCTGCAGCGGGGTATCCACTGACTGGCGGGTGATAACGCCGCTTGCCACACGCTCTATCTGACGGAACTTTGTGGTAGCGATGGGTCCCTTGCCGTCTATGGGCTGACCCAGAGCATTAACAACACGTCCCAGCATCTCATCACCTACAGGCACCTCAACCACGCGGCCCGTAGTCTTTACCGTATCACCTTCGTTGATATTGCGGTTGCTGCCCAGAAGCACTGCACCCACGTTATCTTCCTCAAGGTTCATGACCATGCCGTAAACTTCACCGGGGAATTCCAGCAGCTCACCCTGCATAGCCTTTTCCAGACCATGTACACGGGCAATACCGTCAGCCACCTGGATAACGGTACCTACTTCAGAAACCTCCAGCTTGTCGGCATAGCGTTTGATCTGCTCTTTGATCACCGAACTTATCTCTTCTGGTCTCAGATTCATGGATCTTTTCTCCTTAAAATTATGCGATCAGCTCTCTCTTCAAGCCTTCCAGCTTGGTCTTGATGCTCGAATCCACCACACGGTCGCCTATGCGGATAACAAGTCCGCCTATAAGGCTCTCATCCACGGTATAGTTCATTTCCATGGACTTATAGGTAGTGGTGCTTAAGAGCTTTTCTTCTATCTCTTTTTTGCGTGCCTGGGAAAGTTCAATGGCAGATGTAACATAAGCCACACCTATGCCCTTGTATTCCTTGACCCTTGCCTCAAAAAACTTAAGTATGGCCGGCAGCTCTGCATAACGGTCCTTCTGAAGCAGCAGATTAAGGAAACCCGTCAGCTCTCCGCTGGCGCGTCCTGCAAATACTTCTTCTATGACCTTCTGCTTTTCTTCTTTCATCACCTTGGGGTGATTCATAAGTACTGTCAGGTCGGGGTTCTGCTCAAGTATCTTTTCAAGAGCCAGAACCTCTTCATATAAGGAATCTACCTTGTTCTCTTCACATGCAAGTGAGAACAGGGCTTCTCCGTATGTTCCTGCGATCAGCTTAGCCATGTATCGTTACCTATTTCCTTTAATGTCTCATCAACCAGAGCGTCCTGCACACTGGTATCGATCCTGCCTGCCACCACCTTGGATGCCATAAGCGATGCGATGCTAACCATTTCCTGCTTAACCTCATCGGCAACGCGCAATTTCTCCTGCTCCGCTTCCTTATTGGCACGCTCTAAAATGGCAGCCGCTTCTTTTCTCGCCTCGTCAACGATCTTGTTCTCGCTGGCAAGAGCACGTTTGCGGGCATCACTTAAGATCTGCTCCACTTCTTTATCCACTTCCTTAAGCTTATTCTCGTATTCCTCTTTAAGCTTAAGCGCTTCGTCCTTGTCATTCTGGGCTACAGCTATATCATTCTGTATCCTGTCGCGGCGATCCTTTAAGATCTTCCTTGCAGGATTGAACAGATTATAGGAAAGGATAAGGAACAGTACAAAGACAGCCAGCAGGGTCAGCCCCGAGTCAAACAGAAGCTGCAGGTCCAGACCGAACATACGCGGCGCCATCTGTTCGCCGGCTTCCAATAACATATACATTTCCATTGGTCAGCCCGTAAGCCTCCTTTCTTTATACTATCAGATCCGTTCCTTAGTTGGTCTTGAAGGGATGCACAAACATAAGAAGCATTGCAACAAGCAGACCATAAAGACCGGTGGTCTCTGCTACGGCCTGACCCAGAAGCATGGTAGATGTAACATCACCCTTGGCACCGGGATTGCGTCCTACTGCAGCAGCAGCGTGTCCGGCAGCGATACCCTGACCTACACCGGGGCCGATACCTGCGATAACCGCAAGACCCGCACCTATTGCGGAACATCCGAGGATAAATGCGTCATTAAACATTTCTCCCGATCCAGTAAAATTCATAACAGCTTCCTCCTTAAATAATTATTCCGTTTCCATAGCATTAGAAATATATGTCATGGTGAGCATACAGAACACGTATGTCTGTATGGCACCCGAGAACATATCAAAGTAAACATGCAGCACTGCGGGCCATGCATAGGCGATCACCTTGAGCAGGCCGTAAACCAGCGCCATCATAACGGTACCGGAGAGCACGTTTGCGAAAAGACGCAGGCTCAAAGAGATAGGTACCGCGAAATCACCGATCAGGTTGATCGGCAGCCAGAAAGGCCAGGGATCGCATAATCCCTTGATAACGCCGCTGACCTTCTGATAACGGAACTTCTGTACCGTAACAATGGTAAATGTCAGGATACCCAGGGGGAAGGTTACGCCGTAATCCGCCGTGGGAGGCCTGAGTCCCAGAAGACCCGATATATTACTGAAAAGGATAAATATAAAGATAGTACCGATATAATTACGGAAACCGGGTGCGAACTTACCCATGGTACCGTCTACTATGCCGTCTAAAAGTTCCACGATCATCTCGATAAAATTACGGAAACCTGAAGGAACTTCACCGCCTTTGCTGAGCGCGGCTTTTGCAAAAAATGAAAAAATGATAAGTACCAGCAGTACTATCAGAAGACATATATGAGATGTGGTGATCCAGAGAGTCTGTCCTCCTATCTTAAAAGAAAAGACTCCCTCAATCATGAACCCCAGATCATCAGAGGATAAAAGCATGTTAGCTCCCATAAACAGTTACCTTTCTTATTCCCCTTTTGCGGCCTTCATCATCTCGTCCTGTTCTTCCGGTGAGACCATCTCGCGATAAAATGCTTCCTCACCGCAGACCGCTATTGATATTTTGTGTGTCAGTGGCTGCAGATAAGCCGAAAGCTTAAGTGTGATAAGTCCCGCAAAAGCAGCGACCACATCAGCCACGCCCGTGATACCCAGCACTGCAAGGAATATTGCCATGCCGAAGTATCTTATCAGGTAGCCCAGCCACATCTGCTTTACTGCGCCTGCTTCGCCCGCATCCAGAGCCTTGCCTATGGTATATTCCATATGCTTGGCCACTATCATTGCGGCCGCGATGCCCAGCCAGAGCCCCAGACTGTAATATCCTTTTCTCTCAAGGAATATCAGAATGGGTATCTGAAGCACCACTCCCAAGAGCATTATCCCTATCCATAGCTCCACCAGAGCGCTGTGGGCTGTCCACCTGTCCTTCATCATTCTTAAAATATTTCTTTGCTAATACGTAAATATTCCTGAAACCGGCCAGCGCTCCGACGAAAAACAGCACTATCGTCCACCACGCCGTACCGAAATGCTTATCCAGAGCGCGTCCTGCGAAAAAGCAGAGAAAGATCGGAACCATCATAGTTATCCCGAACTGGCTTATCATGCCCAGCAGAGCAAAAGCTTTGCGCTTGTCCTTCTGCTTTTTTTCATCGCTTACCCGCATACAAATAACAATTATATATATATATTCCTAAAAAGTCCAGTAAATTATTCTGCAAATGTACTACAGGCTTCCGCCTCTGATCTTTTTCATCGCCTTCTCATTATGCTGATGCAGCTGTTCCTCACGCATCAGCATAGCATCATTCAGGGACTCCCCGCATAAATTTCTATGCTCTGTTTCCATCTCAGAAGGTACCCTGAAATCAATTTTGAGTTTTTCTCTGAGCCCCTCCGTAACAGCAACGATCCTGCGGCAGTCCTGAATGATCTTTCCGGCATTTTTCCCCAGAGCCGCTTCGGTTTTCTCCTTGCTGCATTCATTTGCGATCAGCAGAAGCCTGGCCTCACGTTCTATCTCCTCATAATACTTAAGATCTTCCGCTCCGAATAAAGCCAGATCCCCGGCATCCGAATTCGGAAGAACCCTTGCTCTTCCAAATCTGCTGACAAATGAAAAGCTCCGGATCTTCTCTGCCTGCTCATTCACAAAATCTCTATCCGAAGATGCGGCTTTTTCAGCCTCTTCTTTGGTAACAGGCAAAAGAATGTCGTCTGCCGACTGTATATGCGCACCTGTCAATCCCTTAAGATCATTAGATGATGACAGACCTAATCTTTGAGCTTCTTCTTTTGTAAAATGCACCAGCGGATGATCCTGCAGAAACTCCGCTTCTGCCTGACCTGCAGCAGCCTCAAGTTCTTTTCCTTTTCGAATACATTCCGCAACATTCCCATATCCCGCAACATCCGATTCACGGAATTCCGTTGCTGACGTAAGTGTCGGCAGCGCCATATTATCTACAAGATACATTGCCTTATCATATATCTTCATGGCTGCCTCAACCTTCTTTGTGGTCTCTTCGCTCAGAGCTCCGTCCAGGAGAAATTTCTCTGCCCACTGTTTTCTAGCCAGCAGGGGATGACATTCTGCCTTAAGCCTGGCGACCGTTTCTTCACGTCTGGCAATATCATTAAGCGTAGCTTCATCAAACCGGCCAAACAAAGTCTCAGGTTTAAAAGTTAATATCGGCTCCATGAACCTCAAGATGTTTGCTTCTGTAGGATGTGTATGCAATTCGATCAATTCATCAATAGTGGCGTCATCCTCGCTGACCCCGATCATTATCGATCCCTCGGAATAATCATATGAATGACCTGTATTTATCAGCTCCCTAGTCATACTTCGGAAATCCTCCCAGATCTTTTCATCCGGATCTCCGCTCGCTACTCCGGTTTTAGTTTTCATGCCGCTGCTCCGGAATGCTTCAAATAGCGGCCTAAGATCTTTTGATACCCTTGTCCTGGTATTGAAGCTGTCCTGATATTTTTTCAGATCCCCTTCTTCCATATGGGTAGTGACATAATCCATAACCGTCTGCATGTTCAAAGGCCTTTCTTCATTGAACACTTTTTCAAGACCCTTTGAATGTTCTATCTCTGCCTTTCGTTCCTCATAGATTCCACGCTTCACTTCAGTCAGGGCACCTGTCAGTCCTTTAATGGTATCTGTATTCTGACGGATCTTTTCCTCCAGCGTAGCCATTACCCCGGCATTATCCAGCACGTTGTTTTCATCCGCATGCGGCCTGCATATATTCTCAACATTCTTGCAGCATTGTGACAGATTCATTGTCACGCCGGCACCGGCAGCTCTGTATGCATTTACCATATCTATTCTTTTCCTGGCCAAAGATATGATCGAATTGTATTTTTTGATCATAGCGTCATCAGCATCAGTCAGACCAATTAAACTGAGCAGGCTCTTATTGCCGGAATCCATACTGTTCATGATATCGCTTATATGCATGCCGGGCATTTCAAATTCCAATATCTCGTCCTGCATCTTTAAAAGTTCTTCGAGATTGCTGGACATGATCTTATCTACCAGAACAGGCAGTTTTTTCAAACGCTCTTTATATTCCGGTAACATCTGTTCCCTGACCCTTTTAAATATCTCATCCCTGTCATCTCCCGTCAATTCGGGCCGGTTAAGTTTATAAGCATCTATTGCCATCCGGAGCATCTTTTCGTTTAATTCCGGATCGTCTTTTTTCAACCTGTAAACACACCTTGAATAATAAACAGAGCTTTTAAAGCCATCCGGTATTTCAATGTTTTTACTTCTCAGAGCAGCCATTGCGGCATTTCTGGCAGCATCTTTTTCTGCAAAAAATGTTCCTGATGCCGTGAAAGCACGCTCCCTCTCCGCTTTCTGATCCCTTTCCATCTGGGCGATATAAGCGTCTTTCCCGTCAACGAGCTCTCTCAAAGCTTCTTTGTGCGAATAATAATCATCGCGTCCCTGGGCTATTTTCTTCTGATCGGTGATCGGTTCTCCTGTTTCAGACAATCCGTTCGCAGCCAGTACAACCTTAAGCGTTCTGGTAAAGGCCTCCCTGACCTCTAACATATATTCAAGCCTGGTATGAAGTTTAAAATCAAGCATTGCATATTCCACGGTGTTTTCTTCTTTATACTGCCTGATCTTATCGAGCTTATCCCTTATGATCAAAGCCTTCTTCACATCAAAATGCGAATGTTCTTTTGTCAGGTTCACATCAAAAATATCAGTCGGTATCTGAAGGTTTGAAAGCTCTATGATACTTGATCTGTCTTTTTTCTTTTCCTCAGCTATCTTTTTTGCATTTTTCTTTATAGATCTCATAAGCGGAATGGTTTGGGCTGTTCCCATCTCACCTACCAGTTCCCTGCCTTCTTTCAGATTCTGAAGCGTTCTGTTCCTTACCTTCTGTCTTCTTTTCTTGCCCATTCCGGCCTCGTCTATCGGAGGAGCAAGCTTTCTTTTCTGCTCCGCAAGTGTCGGAGCCTCATCAAAATCATGGGCCTTTCCAAGGGTCTCATAGCCCACTACCCCTTCATCCATGGCATGAGCCTGCAGATGCTCATAACGCACCTGCTCTTCCAAAAGCTGATGCTGCACTATATCTTCTTTTGTAACATGATGTATCCTGCGTTTTTCATCATAATCATGAAGCTTTATATTATGCTGCTGCTCATGTTTGGTCTTTACCAGATTATCAAATATTCCCATGATCTTACTCCTCTCCGTATACTGACCGGTATAAAGGAAGCATCGAATAATAACAGCGTACGTACCTGTTCTCGTATGCATCCGAAACTATCTGCTCTACAAGTTTTTTACCTTCCGGCGTCACAACGGGGATCTTGACCGGCATATCCGGCCTGTATTTCTGTGCAGCAGCCCTCATTGCAGCCGCTATGGCTGTCATAACGCTTATACCGTTTCCGCGGGAAAGAACATATGAAACTATAAGACCTCTGCGGCTTTTCTGTATAAAAACAATATCCGTTACTTCATCATCCTTCATCACAACCATGCTTACATCCTGGTCATAATCCTCCCTGTTGATGGGGATGGGTATAAAGGTATCTTCATCTCCGTCAAGTTTATTACCCAGACTGCGCAGCGCTTTCTCAGAAACCCCCTTAAGCGGGATCGCTCCTTTTTCAGGGGCTTTTGCCAGCCTACCGTTTTCCAGTATCCTTGAAAGGATCGTGCTGTAACAGCTCTCTTCCGCATCCTCACACACAAATCCCATATTATGCAGATATTCGGCAACCTCCATCTGCTCCGGGCTTTCCGTCATAGCCAGCAGTTCTATCCCTTCCAGATCATCCGCCCCAAGCACATCATAGATCAGCTCATTCACCAGCATATACGCGATCCCTCTTTTCCTGACAGAAGGATCGACAAAAAGAGATCTGATCATCACAACCGTTCCGGCCACCTGTATAACAAGAGCTCCCATAGCGATCATAAGATCCTCATCATAGGCTCCGTATATCAAAAAACCATCACCTATAACAGGATCATCCGGATGCCTGTTTATGCTTTTTTTAATCTCATCCTCTACATTCGGGCTGATAAGATGTGAAAACGCTGCAACAGACTGTGCACCTACTCTGACTGTTTCCATTTATCTTCTCCTTTTCATCATCCCTCTTTTTCAAAGGCAAATTTTTCAAAGTCCTCTATTGGCATGGGTTTAGCGAAATAATAACCCTGGAAGAGCCTGCAGCCCATTCCCTTAAGCTGTTCCAGCTGGTCGGAAGTCTCGACACCCTCCGTAAGGGAGGTCATGGTAAGCTCTTCCGTCATCTTTATGATATGTTTTATTATCGTATCGGATCTGTCGTTATCCTCATCAACGGAAAGGAATTTCATATCTATCTTAAGCACATCCACCGGCATATCCTTAAGAAGGTTCAGTGATGAGTAACCGCTTCCGAAATCATCCATCTCTACTATGAAGCCGGCTTCCCTCAGTTCTTCAAGCATCTTCATTCTGTCATCAGCGCCGTTCATCATCACGGTCTCGGTGATCTCCAGCCTGAGCCTGACGGGATCGATATCGTATTCCTTTACCAGAGACTTTATCTCCGATACCACATCAATATAATAGAAATCCTTGGGCGAAATGTTGACGGAAATAAACACGTCATCATGCTTCCCCTTCCATTTGGCAAGCTGCATGCAGGCGCAGCGCCACATATGCCTGTCCACCTCAACTATAAGACCGTTCTTTTCAAAGAGGGGAACGAACTTGAAGGGAGGCATAAAGCCGTTTATGGGATGTATCCATCGAACCAGAGCCTCTGCTCCCACCACCTTGCCTTCGCGGTCTACAATGGGCTGCAGATAAGGTCTTACCTGCATGGTCTCCAGCGCCTTCGGAAGCTCCGTACACAGTTTCTGGGATTCCAGCACTTTGTCTCTTATGTTGCCGTCATAATACGCCACATGGGTCTTGTAATCTTTAAGTGACGAAAGCGAAAGGTGTGCCCTGTCAAACATAACGGATACTTCCATATCATTGTTCGACAGCACATATACCCCGGCATTTATCTGCAGGGGGTGTTCTATGGATCCGTCGCGTATGATAAAATTACCCAGCTTCTCTTCCAGCAGATCCGCATTAAATGCCATTACCGGCATGAATGCACCGAAGGTATCCCCTTCAAGTCTTCCGTATATACATTCATACGTCATGTCTTTCCTTATGCGGTCAGCTATCTGCTGTATCGCCATATCGCCGAAGTCCGAACCAAAGACGTCATTGACTATCTTGAAATTCTTAACATCTATATAAATTACAAGATACTTTGTATCCTGATCTTCCGCAAGTTTCTTTTTGATACATTCATACAGATATTGCTTGGTATAAAGATCCGTAAGACTGTCGTGGGTAGTATTGTAATATTCCCGTTCCATGCGCAGATGCTCTTCGGTATCATCCCTTACGGAAAGATAACATCCTGCCAGATCCTTTTTCTTATATTTTATATTCCGTTTTTCAACATAATAATGCCTGGCGTTTGCTCCTTCTCCTATCACATGGTTCTCCGACCATTCATCATCCGAAAAATCCTTCTTCCCGAAGATCTCCGCCAGTTTTTCCGTAACCTTATATAGGTCCTTTTCAGTAACGCCGACCAGTTTATATCCCGGCTCATTGGCCCATATGCATTTATTGTCCGGATCATACAGGTACATCGCCGCGGGCATGCCGGAAACTATATCGGAAAGCATACGATCCAGAAGGCGCAGCGGTCTGTAATAGATCGAAAGATAAGTCATAAGGATACCCAGAAAACCATAGCCTATCATGGAACGGTCTATGGGAGTACGGGAGAAGATAAAATAAGTCTGGCTTACCGCAACCGAAAACATGGCGATCAGCACAACCGTATACTTTTCCCTGTATATACTTATGGTTTTTGAAATAGTGATAATGAATATAAGAAATACGCATAAGACAACCCCGTAATCCACAACGCGGTGTATCGTTTGTCCCAGATAAGGCACCAGTCTGTAATAAGTAAGCCCCTGGACAGTTATGGGTTCCACATCAAAAGTATGCCTTGTGAAAGGATTTGCCAGTATCTGAAGGGCATCAGCGATAAGTATCAGATACATGACCGTAGGCTTACGGCTGCCGTCCCCTGTCCCCTTGCAGTACTCGTTGGTATAATTCACCACGCTGGCCATGATGCAGTCCATTCCCAGGAAATACATATAATAGCCAAAGATCGCCACCGAACGCAGTGACGTTCCTATTATGATCAGATTGCCTAATATCGGAGGAACAAAAGACAGGTCGAGAAGGCCCATGGCTTTGCCAACGGGCCTTTTCGACCTTAAACTCATCACGGCACATATGATATCCATTATCACCAGTACCGTAAGTATTGTTGAATAAAATATCCTCTGATCCATAAACGCCTTTTATTCTGTCTTCACAGAAACCGGCGGCTCTATGAACAATCTCATACCTTAAAGTAACTGATGTTGTTCTTCAGCTCTTCCGCAAGTCCCTGCAGTCTTCCTGCCGATTCGCTTATGATCGTAAATGTCGCGTTCAGCTCTTCCATGGAAGCATTGGTCTCTTCGGTAGATGCAGCATTCTCTTCCGAGATGGCTGACAGATCGGAAATGATACCCATCAATCCGTTCTTTGCTTCATTAAGCATGCTCACCTGCTTCGAAATACCTGAAGATGTGTTCTTTACGCTTGTAACGTTAACGGACATGGATTCCATATTGTCCCTGGTGGAATCCAGCTGCTGGGCCTGCACGCCGAAGCTTTCATTAAGCTTTTCAAGTACGCTTACGGATGAAGCGGAGTCTGCCACCAGACGGTCAACTATGGACTTGATCTTATCTGCGCTGCTGCTGGACTGATCTGCAAGCTGGCGGATCTCATCTGCAACTACGGCGAAACCGCGTCCTGCATCACCGGCACGCGCTGCCTCTATCGATGCATTGAGTGAAAGCAGATTGGTCTGGGTAGCAATGTCCGTGATAGCCTGTGTAAATTCGGAAATGGATTTTGCGGATTCGTTGGTCGAATTGATGGTATCGCCGATATCCTTTACGGATGCGGTAACCTCTTCGCTCTGGCGGATCAGCTTATCAAGAGCGCTCATAGCCTTATCGCAGGCATCCTTCATCTCTTCGGAATAGTGGTCCATCTCGCTCACTGCATCAGTGATGTTCTCAATATTCTTACCGATCTCATCTGTCTCATTAACTGCGTTCTCAACGCTTTCAGCCTGTGCAACAGCACCCTTGGAGATCTCGGTAACTGCGTCGGTAACCTGTTCGGATGCCTGGGTAGCCTGGTTTGCGCTCTCTGCCAGATCCGAACTGGTGGTGGTAACTTCTTCGGACATATCGCGGCTCTGTGACATTATCTCGCGAAGCTTTCCGGTAAGTCTCTTTGCGCTTAAGGTTATCTGTCCTATCTCATCACGGCCGATTTCGGAATCATCGGGATATGAAAGGGTAAGATCACCGTTTGCCAGCTCATCCAGATCCTTGCTGACCTTCTTGACACCAAGACGTATGCCGCGGACAACAAGTACCACGATAACGGTAAGCACTGCCATCAGGATAATATAAAGTATCGCGATGGTAAGCACTCTGGCCTGGATCGATTTCAGCAGCGCTGCGTTTTCCTGGGTAGCCCAGGTTTCAGTGATCTGCTGCATGCCGTCAAGAGCAGCTCTTGCATCGGAAAACACATTATGGAATGATTCCCAGTCGCCGGTATTGGACTCCAGATCATAGGATGCCTCCCATGCTGCCATACCATCGTTAAACTTCTTCACTTCCTCGCTGAAAGAAAGTCCTGCTTCTGACTTAACCTTGTTATAAAGATCGTCATTCTGCTTTGCACAGTCTATGGCAACATTTACTTTATCATAAACCTGCTGCTTGTTGGTCTGATAATCCTCAAGATTTGTAGGGAGCATTGTCTCTGCAAATTCCGGAGGCGCGGCTGTAAATCCATTCTTAAAATCATAATACTGCATCGCTGCTACCAGGGACTGATACAGGTCTCTGTCCGCATTGAGCAGATTGCTGTTCACTGTATACAGAACATCATAATAAACAGTTGTAATTTCCTTCTGTGTGTTTTGGATCTCAACTGCCATGAACACCACTGAGAATAACAGGGAAATAGCCAGGGGGATTGTGATGATCAAGAGCTTGCCTCTTACACTTACGTTGTTTAACCACTTCATACACTTTCTCCTTTCGATTTTATATTTTTAAAGCGTTTTTCAACACCTTTAAAAATCCTTAACCCTCTGCTTCGTGCATCTTCTTCTTTATATCATACATAAGCGCATCCGCTTCCCTTACATAATCCCAGAGCTGCGCATCCGGGCGGTTTTCGGGATCGGAAGTGACAAAACCAATGCTGGCGGTAAGCGGATAGGAAAGGCCGCTTTCCTTCCTGCGTTCTTCTATGCGCTCCTCGATATGCTTCTTTACTGTAGCGGCTTTCTGCTTTCCGCATCTGGGCACTATCACCAGGAATTCATCACCGCCGTAGCGTACTGCCACCCAGTCTTTCTGCAGATTATCCGCAATTGAAGAGGCTACTGTCCTTATGGCCACATCACCCTGCTCATGGCCGTAATTATCGTTTATCTGTTTCATGGAATTGATATCCACAAACAATACCGTGATCCTGCTTCCCTTTTTCATGCTTTCCTCATAAAGGGGCAGAGCCTTATTCTCATATCCGAAACGGTTATAAAGACCGGTCATGGCATCCTTATCATACAGCTGCTTAAGCCTTAAGTTGACGCGGAGAAGCCGCAGCGACTGCATTATCTTTTCAAGATACTGGTATATCATGGTTTCTTTAAGCACATACGGATCATCCGTAAATACCACATAACCGTAGTTATTCTGGAAATGATGCAGCGGCATCAGATAAAAAACATGCTGCTCATTTTTCTTTTTCTTATAAGCAGGTATCAGATCATGGCTGTTTACGGTCTTTACATCCAGGAGCTTATCGTTCCTGATGGCAGCCACTACATCCAGTTCCCCGGTAAGTCCGTCACTGCAGATCTCCTCGTCCCTTTCCATGACATTCATGAAATAATCCCGGTTAAGGACTATATAAAAAGCCGCGCCTTCATACTGATGATTTCTCAGATAATGATCCTGTATCCTTTCTTTCATATCATTGTAAGAGGATACATCAGCTATGCTCTCACGCATGACTCTCTCATTCTGCTCAACCAGATTATCATCCTGTGAACGCTGGAAGGAATGCCTGCAATACAGGCGGCGCATCCTTCCGTATTCTATATTCTCACAGCCGCAGCTTTCCGCGATGACCGGTATCGTAGGTACGGAAATCCTGGGAGGGTTCTTCTTTGAATAAGGCTTCCCGTAGATTATCTCGCAGGCTTTGATCGCCACATTTTCATAATCCTGTTTTACCGTAGTCAGGGCCGGATAGAATATCTTTCCACTGTCTACGTTATCAAAACCGGTGACTTTTACCTGTCCCGGTACATCAACGCCTCTCTTTTCCAGTTCGGTACATACAGCCAGAGCCATGATATCATTTGCGCACACAATGGCGTCGGGCATTTTTTTCCTGTTTTTCAGGAGCTCATCAAGGGCGTCTATGGTCCTGCGGTTGGACCACTTGCCGTATCCTATATCCTTATCCTTTAACTTAAGACCATGCGCTGCCATCACTTCCCTTGTGACTTCCAGCCTTTCACGGCTGTCCACATGATCCTCGGTACCGCCTATAAAGAGTATATCCTTTGCTCCATGATCCTTTATCAGATGTTCTACCACGGCGCGGGTCCCCGCTGCATTACCTATGGTTATGGAAGGCACGCCGTCTATCTCCATCCCGAGGCTTACCACCGGAACGGATTTCTTCTGTGCTTCGGCAACGATCTCCATAACCGTCCTGTCGGAATTAAGCATAGTGGAGAAGATGACCACGCCGTCAAAATCTGCGGGATCACACTGTTTATATATATTCAGTTCTCCCTGCATCAGGGTATGGTGCACGCTGTAAGATGCAAAGCTCAGGAAAACATATACGTCGAAATCAAACTTTTCAGCACAGGCTCTGAACCCTTTGACTGCATCCGCCAGAGCTTCAAGACTCCAGCCGTTGGCGCATACCGCTATTTTTTTCTTCATCAGATGCTCCTGTCATCTCTATATGTGAAAACTATACAGATAGATGTACATAATTTTACATCTTTTTGGCAAAAATAGCAAGAATTAAAAAAACGGGGTCAGACCCCGTTTAAAGCTTACTCTTGTGTCTTTAAATATTCGGCCGCATCATCGGGGATATCGTCCAGGCTCTCGTTTCCGGTATCAACATCCAGCGGCGCTTTCTTGAATAAGATATCATACATTACAGGGATTATGAACAGAGTCATCAGCGTAGCATACGCCAGGCCGCCGGCAATTACCAGAGCCATGCCGCGTCCCATCTGCGCAGCCATATCATCACCGATGACCAGATTTGATTCTGCAAGTATGGTGGTCAATGCCGTCATAAGTATGGGTCTCATACGGGTCTTACCTGTAGCCACCAGCGCAGTGGTACGGTCCAGGCCGCCCTTTCGCAGCTGGTTCGTATAATCAACGAACACGATACCGTTATTAACAACGGTACCCATCAGCACAACGATACCCAGTATGCTTATTACCGAAAGATTCTCATGCGCCACAAGCACCGCAAGGAAACCGCCGGTAAACGCCAGAGGCACGGTGAACAGCACTATGAAAGGACTTAAGAGACTCTGGAACTGCGCCACCATTACCAGATAAACCATCAAAAGACCGAGTATCATGACCAGACCCATCTGCTTGACCATGGTCATAACGGAATCATATTCGCCGCTCAGCTCAAGGGTATATCCTGAAGGAAGCTTATACTTATCCAGGAGCGGCTTAAGCTTCCTGGTAAGGAGGGTGGTGTTATAACCCTCACCAACCGATGCAGTAACCGTCATATAACGGCTCTGATTCTTACGGTTTATGCTGTTTACCTCATCCTTCACTTCGACGGTTGCAAACTCACTCAGCTTATGATCTTCATGAATGGTGTCGTTATCCTCATCCACCTTCTCGACAGTGAAAGTATAATCCAGCAGGTTATCGTAAGTAAGGGGATCGGTCTCGTCCACAACCACTATATCCATATCTATGCCGTCTACGGTAATGGTCACGGCACTCTTAGAATGTGTAAGTTTTTTATTGATATCCTGATAGATCTGCACCACGCTGAGGCCCATGCCCATGGCTTTGTTCTTATCTATGGTCACATGCAGGGCCTTTCCCGCATCCTCAAGGCCGTTGGAGATATTCTCATAGCCTTCGATAGTACCTACAATATCGCAGATCTCACCGGTGATACGTGTAAGCTCTTCTATATCGGGACCGTAAACATTGATCGAAAGACCCGATCCGCCGGTCAGTGAATCCATCTCGGAAGACATATCGGACATGACCATATCAAGTCCCATATCGGTACCTATGGCTTCTATCTCTTTCGTGATGCGCCTTATCTCTTCCTCACCTGCGTTCTCATCTTCCGTCATCATCATAAAGGACATATGGCGGAAGGCGTCCGGATCGCTGGCAGCTTCCGATACCAGCAGGGCGCTGCCGTTACCCATCATAACACCTATGGTACCCAGACCCTTTATCTGCAGCATACGCTCGATCACCTTGTCCGTAGTCTCATAAGCCTGTTCACGGGTGTATTCCTCAGGATATGTGATGTCCGCCTGCAGCTGGTTCATGGTCATCTCCGGGATAACGACGATACCCATACGCAGTACCATTACCGCAGAGAATACCAGCAGTCCCAGAGCCACGGTGATAGGTACCACCTTAAACCTTAAGCAGAAACGCAGGGCGTTTTCATAAAGCACCATAACCTTGTCAAAGAGAGGATGCTCCTTGGGTTTGGTATTTTTAAGCAGGGTATAGGCCGACGCAGGTACCACCGTCATGGCTATAAAGAGTGAAGCCAACAGGGTGAACACTATGGTCAGACACATGGGTGCCAGCAGGTCACGCACCAGGCCCGAAGTAAATATCATAGGCAGGAACACGCAGACCGTTGTCAGGGTGGATGCAATGATGGATCCTGCAACCTGTTTGGTACCCTGCACTGCCGCACGTGGTGCTTCGATGCCGTATCCGCGCAGACGATAGATGTTTTCCATAACGACTATGGAGTTATCCACAAGCATACCTATACCAAGCGCAAGCCCCGACAGAGAAAGCATGTTAAGGGATATCCCCGAAAAGTACATACATATGATAGCCGCCAGCACAGAGACGGGAATACTGATCGCTACCACCAGGGTAGGCCTTACATCCTTAAGGAATATAGCCAGTATTATTACCGCCAGCACGGCGCCTATGATCATGGACTGCAAAACGCTCTTTACTATAAGGTCGATGTAATCGCCCATATCCACCAGGGTGGTGACATGCAGTCCCGGATGAGCTGCAGCCAGCTCTTTGGATGCCGCTTCTATAGTCTTTGAAAGATCGTTGGTTCCGGCGGTACTGCTCTTAAAGATGGAAAGTATAACCGCCTTATCCGCACCCAGGCGCACATAGCTGTCGTCCGCATTATCGATCACGCTTATATCCGCCACATCACCCAGCCTGATATCTCCAACCTTATTGATGTGTGTCAGCACGATATCCGAAAGCTCGTCAACCTCTTCGTAATTCTGGCCTATCTTGACCAGCCAGG
This sequence comes from uncultured Lachnospiraceae bacterium, assembly GCA_947169935.1. Classification (GTDB taxonomy): domain Bacteria; phylum Bacillota; class Clostridia; order Lachnospirales; family Lachnospiraceae; genus NK4A136. Next base: position 3,972 of record CAMVRS010000056.1, on the reverse strand, counting down.
AATTATCCAGGGTATCGTCCACATATCCTGCGGGCATCTCGAAATTCTGCGCGTAGATCAGACCGGTCAGGGTCTCCAGTGTAAGCAGCTTATCCGCATTGGCAGTCTTCATTGCCTCTGCCTTCTGCTTGTCAAAATTCTTTAAAGCATCCTGGTAATCAGACCAGCCGTCGTCTATCTGCTTCTGTCCGTCTTCGATCTGGTCATAGCCTTCCTTTATCTGCTTTTCGCCGTCCTTAATGGAATCCCAGCCGCTGTCTATCTGCTTCTGGGCGCTCTCAAGCTGATCCTCTGCGCTCTCCAGCTGCGCCTCCGCACTCTCCAGCTGGGTCTTGCCAAAGGCCAGCTGCGCCTCCGCACTCGCTATGGTCTCTGCTGCTTCAAGCTTGCCTTTCTCCAGCTCCTTGTAAGCTGTCTCCACCTGCTCTTCAGTGGTAGCAATAGTGCTCTTTAAAGCTTTGATCGTAGCTTCGGTGGTAGTTATCTGTGTTTCAAGGGAAGTCTTCTGGTCTTCCAGCTCCTTCTTCTGGGTCTCTAAGGTTTCCTTCTGGGAGAGCAGAGGCTGGAGCTGCTGCAGCTGTTCAAGGCCGGCTTTCATCTGTTCCAGCGTCTGAACTGCGATCTCATATTCCTCGGTGCCCGGTGTAAGCGATGCAATATACTGCTCATAGGCCGCAATATTCTGCTCAAGCTCGGATATGAGAGCATCTATATTGTCTGCAGTGATGCCCTGGGCTTCCGCAGCGCTTATAGCGCTCAGCGCCTCTTCGATCTTTTCCAGTCCTTCTTTGACTTTTTTAAGGCCGCTCTTTAATAAAGGCAGCTGGGCCTCATCCAGGGTAAGCTGGGTCTTTAATGCCGCCAGCTGTGCGGACGCCTGATCCAGCTGGTAACTCAGATCCGCCAGCTGGGCGTTTGATTCGTTCTTTTTATCGTTAAGCTCCTGCTCCGCATTGGCTATGTCATTTTTGGAGTCAGCCAGCTCTTTCTTGCCGTCTTCAAGTTCCTTTTTGCCGTCCTCCAGTTCCTTCTGGGAATCGTTGAGTTCTTTCCTGCCATCCTCCAGATCCTTTTTGGAATCATCCAGCTTTTCACGGTTCTCATCCAGGGTGTCCTGGGAATCATTAAGCTGCTTCTCCGCATCTGCCAGCTGGTCCATGGCGTCGGCAAAAGCATCATCCACGGTAGCAAGGATACGGTCGTTAAGCTTGTCGATCTTTTCTTCGTTAAGCTCCACATGAACGCTTTTGTCCACCAGACCCAGAGTTGTTACGGAAGCAACGCCGTTCTGCTTTTCAAACTGGGGAGTGATATCGTTACGGACAAACTGGGAAAGTTCCTCCATCTCCATGCCTTCCATACTGACCGCCAGATACACGCTGGCCACCATATCGGTACTTATTTCTATTATGGATGGAGTTCCGGCATCATCCGGGAGATAGGGCTGAAGAGTATTGAGAGCACTGGAAACCTTGACCATGGCGCTGTCGAGATCTGTATCGTCCGTAAATTCAAGCTGGACCATACCGTAATTTTCATTACAGACGCTCATTACATTCTTTACGCCGTTGATCGTACCAAGGGACGCCTCCATGGGTCCGCAGATCTCGGCTTCAATTTTTTCCGAACTGGCTCCGGGATAGGTTGTGATCACCATAAGATACGGTAGAGAGATATTAGGGAGCAGATCCAGCTGCATATTGGTCATACTGACAACACCCAGCACGATCGCTATGATCACACCAACCAGAACGGTGAATGGTTTTTTAACACTGAATTTTTCCATGAACTTTTTTCCTCATTGATCGGGGTAAAAAACAGGCATCCCGCAAGGATGCCCGAAAACGAATGCCCTTCTTTATGCGGTCCCGATTGATATGTATTGGTTTGTCTACTCTAACAAATTGTCACATATTATATCATAATATTTTCATAGTGCAACGGAATTATCCGTTATTTTTGTGAACAAATCTTCACAATTATAGTAAATTTTCACAAATAATCCCCTTAAGCGCCATAAATATACTACTAGCTCTTCAATTGACTATGCCCCTGATTTGTAGTATCGTACAAGCGCAGAAATAATTTATAATTATAAGTAGAAAGGAATTCAAATATGGAAAACACAATGCTTGAAAAGGGCCCTATTACGGACCAGCTGCTCGAGACCATGGACAAGTATTTCCGTGCGGCAAACTATCTGTCTGCAGGTCAGCTCTACCTTCTTGAGAATCCCCTCTTAAAGAAGCCCCTCACCGCAGATATGGTAAAGAAGAAGATCGTAGGTCACTGGGGAACCGTTCCCGGACAGAACTTCATCTTCACTCACTGCAACCGCGTTATCAAACGCTATGACCTGGATATGATACTCCTTTCCGGTCCGGGACACGGCGGAAACTTCTTCATCGCAAATGATTATATTGACGGCTCCTACAGCGAGATCTATCCCAATATCTCCCAGGACGAAGCCGGCATGCAGAAACTTTTCAAGCAGTTTTCTTTCCCCGGCGGAGTTCCCAGCCACTGTGCTCCCGAAACTCCCGGTTCCATACATGAAGGCGGCGAGCTTGGTTACTCGATCGCTCACGGCTGCGGCGCTATCTTTGATAACCCCGATCTGATCGCTACCGTAGTGGTAGGCGACGGCGAGGCAGAGACCGGCCCTCTGGCTACTTCATGGCAGTGCAACAAATTCATCAACCCCGTGGGCGATGGCGCAGTTCTTCCCATCCTCCACTTAAACGGATACAAGATCGCAAATCCTACCATCTTTGGCCGTCTTTCCAAGCAGGAGCTGACCGATTTCTTCCACGGCAACGGCTGGGAGCCTTACTTTGTAGAAGGTGAGGAGCCTATGGCTATGCACCGCGCAATGGCCGAGACCATGGATATCGTTATCGAAAAGATCAAGGACATCCAGAAGAAAGCCCGCGAGACCGGCGATGCTACCCGTCCCGTATGGCCTATGATCGTTCTGCGCACACCCAAGGGCTGGACAGGTCCCAAGGTAGTAGACGGCAACCGCATCGAAGGCAACTTCCTGGCTCACCAGGTACCCATCATGATGGACAAGCCCGAGCATCTCGGAATGCTGGAAGAGTGGCTGCGCAGCTATCATGCAGAAGAGCTCTTCGATGAGAACGGAAAGATCCTGCCCGAGATAGCAGCTCTGGCTCCTACCGGCGACAGAAGACTGGGTATGAACCCTCACGCTAACGGCGGTAAGCTTCTGCGCGACCTGCGTCTGCCTGATTTCCGCAGCTATGCTTTCGATACCGGTGTACACGGTTCAAAAGACAGCCAGGATACCGCAAACCTTTCAAATTATATCCGCGATATATTCAAACTGAATGCAGAAGCAAAGAACTTCCGTATCTTCTCACCCGACGAGAACAATTCAAACCGCTTCACTTCAGTATTCGAAGTAGAGAACAGAGACTGGAACGCAGAACAGAGCGAGATGGATGATCACCTTTCACGCTTCGGCCGTGTAATGGACTCCATGCTTTCCGAGCATATGTGCGAAGGCTGGCTGGAGGGATACCTCCTTACAGGACGCCACGGTTTCTTCAACACCTACGAAGCATTCTCACGCATCATCGATTCCATGGGCGCTCAGCATGCCAAGTGGCTTAAGGTCTGCAACCAGCTGCCCTGGAGAGAGGAGATCGCATCCCTCAACCTCCTTATGTGCTCAACCGTATGGCAGCAGGACCACAACGGATTCACACATCAGGATCCCGGCTTCATGGACCACATTGCAAACAAGAAGGCAGACGTTGTTCGTATCTACCTTCCCGCAGACACCAACTGCCTGCTTTCAACAATGGATCACTGCTTAAGAAGCCGCAACTATGTTAACGTTATCATCGCTTCCAAGCATCCCCGTCCCCAGTGGCTCTCAATGCCCGAAGCAGTTAAGCACTGCACACAGGGTATCAGCATCTGGGATTGGGCTTCCAACGATCAGGG
>CAMVRS010000055.1 GCA_947169935.1 uncultured Lachnospiraceae bacterium | reverse complement strand
CACAAAGACGGGCATCAATATGGCTGCGGTACGTCTTATGGTCCAGATGATAAAAGAGACTGCAGAGATGACAAAGGAAAAGGATTCCCTGGGCTGCGCAAAACTGGTGGTATTCTGTAATGCTCCGGATGATAATCCCTTTATGGCGGGTGCTTTCCATGGCGTGACCGAGGCCGATACCATAATAAATGTTGGCGTTTCCGGGCCCGGCGTTGTTAAGACGGCGCTGGAGAGTGTTCGAGGAGAAAGCTTTGAGGTACTCTGTGAGACTATCAAGAAAACGGCGTTCAAGGTTACGCGCGTCGGCCAGCTTGTGGCAAAGGAAGCTTCAAAGATGCTGGGTGTGCCTTTCGGCATAATAGATCTGAGTCTTGCACCCACGCCTGCTGTGGGTGATTCTGTAGCGGATATCCTTAAAGAGATAGGTCTTGAACAGCCGGGCGCACCGGGGACCACCGCGGCGCTGGCGCTTCTGAACGATCAGGTCAAGAAGGGCGGCGTTATGGCTTCTTCGTATGTGGGCGGTCTGAGCGGAGCGTTCATACCTGTAAGTGAAGACCAGGGCATGATCGAGGCTGTGGAGGCGGGCGCCCTTACTTTGGAAAAACTTGAAGCCATGACCTGTGTCTGCTCTGTAGGTCTTGACATGATAGCGATACCCGGGGATACTACTGCAGCTACCATAAGCGGCATTATTGCAGATGAGATGGCGCTGGGCATGGTCAACCAGAAGACTACTGCGGTGCGTATAATACCTGCGGTAGGAAAGAAAGTGGGAGACCGTGTTGAGTTCGGCGGGCTTCTTGGCTATGCGCCCATCATGCCGGTGAACAGCTTTAACTGCGAAGCTTTTGTCGGAAGGGCAGGAAGGATACCCGCGCCTATACATAGTTTCAAGAACTAAAGTTAAACCACAATATTTAGAAATTACCCCTTTTCAAATACAAAATATATGGTATAATGTAATCTGATTATGTCAACCAGAGCGCATTATGCCATTTTTGTTTAGGAGGAAATTTTAACATGCGTTACAGGAAAGTAAAAAGGATCCTGTCGGGACTGCTCACCGCAGTGATGCTGACAGGGCAGGTGCCGGAAGTTTTAGCGGCAGGAAATGATGATCAGGGAGGATCGGCTGTTGATATAACTGCTGAGGAAGAGGCCGGAGTCAGTGAAGATTCTGTTGTTTCCGAAAATGAACAGAATGACGCTGTATCCGAAAACGGACAGAATGCTGTTTCAGCTGAAGATGAAGAAGATATCGTGATCGGCGAGGCTGATCTGGGAGATCTCCGGGCCGGTATCGATTATGTTGAAGGACACCTGGTGTCTTTTGCCGATGATGAGGAAGAAGCTGCTTTTCTTGCAGAGTACTACGGCGGAAAGGTTGAGTCTTTTGATGGCGGCGTAGTTACCATCATTCTGGAAGGAATGACGGTTGCCCAGGCGCTGGCCATGGATATACCCGAAGGTATCGATTTTGTGGAACCCGATTATATCCAGAGACTTGCTGCGCCCATCGATGCAGATGTCAATGGCGATGAAGTATATGATGATGATGAAGGTGAAAAAGTTCCCATCAAGAAGAACTGGGGGGACTGGTATACAGGCGACCTTTATTCCGATGAATTCTTAAATACCACCATCGATGAATACCAGTGGATGCATGATATGGTTCACAGCTATTCCGCATGGGGCGTGACTACGGGAAGTTCTTCTGTACGCGTTGCCATCATAGGCAGCGGTATCGATGCTGCACATCCCGATTTTGCCGAATATGACGGCACCAATAACAGGGCAACCTGCAATGTTGTCGGGGGATTTTCTTATACGGATATTACCGGAAACGGAACCCATAGTGCAGGTATCATAGGTGCGGGTCTGCAGAACGGACATGAAGCCGTTGGTATAGCTCCAGGAGTCAAGCTTCTGGGTATACGTGTTGCAGATGAAGAAGGCATCATTACCAGTGCACGTATGGCAAGTGCCATTGACTCCATCGCATCCATCTCATCCGATGCTGAAAAGGTTGATGTTATCCTGCTTGACACCATGATCGACGGCAATATCGGATCGGTATATGTTAAAGCAGAGCAGGAAGCCATAACAAAAGCTGTTAAGAACGGTATAACCGTTATTGCCGGTGCGGGAGACGGCGCCAGCAATCAGGTTTCCTATCCTTCGTGCTATGACGGCGTTATCTCCGTCGGCGCTGTTGATATAGACGGCAGCATAGCAGGTTTCTCCAACAGAGGATCAAATGTTGATATTTATGCTCCCGGCGTGGATATGTATTCGACAGGCCAGGGAACATCTTATTTCAGCCGCAGTTCCACTTCGGTGGCTGCTTCCGTAGTTGCAGGTGTTGCAGCCCTTTACATGAGTGCCAACGGCCATGTGGCTCCCGATGCCATGAAGAAGGCCCTCCTGGAATGCAAGAACGATCTTAACATAGTTGATGCTGCAAAGATCTTCAGCACTGATTCAAAAGCAACGCTGGCTCCCAAGGTTACGATCAACGACGGGTTTAACAATGTCTTTGCCGCTTATACCGGTGGAAATAATACTGCCGGCACGGTAGCCGGTGACGGAGCTATCACTCTTGAAGCGATGAATTACGGCGGCAAGCCGGGCAAGACCGGTAATGCCGTTCTGGTTTACAGTACAGATGGCAAGGCTCCCCAGATGAAGAACGGTGAGCTTATACATGGTGATGTTTATACCGGCGCGGTATCACTTAATAAGATATATGGTGAATCTAAATCCAAGGTAAAAGTTACGGTTATAGCGGCTGCGATAACCGGACTTGGTGTAATGAGCAAGACCACCACCGTTACATTTAATGTGGATCCCAAGGCTGTAAGCAAGCCTATGAGCCTTAAGATCAGAGGTGTTTCAGATGATCCCGATGCTCCTTCAAGCATCCCTCTGGGTTACAGCATACAGCTGCGCAGTGAATCTTCGGGCGTTGATACCAATACCATAACCTGGAGAATAAGCGATACTATCAACTGCAAGGCTTCCATAAGCAAGAACGGTATCCTTACCACCAAGACAGACAGTAATAAACCCAAGGATGGATATGTTATAGTAGAATGTGTGGCAACCAGCCCCAAGGAGATCGTTGCCCGTGTTAAGATCAAAACCCTTCACGATGAGGAACCCATCGGAAAGATCACACTTGACAGAAAAAAGGCTGAGCTTTTCTATTCGGATGAAGACCAGGGGTATGTTGAAATATGTATAACCGATCTTTATTATAAGAGCGGCAAGGAAGTCAGAAGCATGCTCTATAGTCTTGACTGGTCAAGCGATAACGAAGAGGTGGCAACTGTTGAACCCTACGTATCCGATGAGCCCGCCCAGGACGATTACAGAAGAGCTGTTATATATGCCCAGGGTGCAGGAAAGTGTACTATAACCTGTACGCCGCTTGACGGTTCCGGCCAGAAAGCTTCTTTGACAGTTAACGTTACCAGAAGACCTGACGGTTTCGTTATAGACGGACCCGATCAGGTGAGCAGGGGAAAGAGCTATACCTTAAAGGCTGTATCCTTTGAGCCTAAGGAGAGTGCTACCGAAAATGTTTCATGGATGCTTTCCGAAACCGTTCCGGGTGTAAAGATCGATACCAAAACTGGTAAGCTCAGCATAACCACCAAAGCCGAAGAAGACTCAACTATCACTGTTATAGCTGAGGCGGGCGGCCATCGGGAAGAAAAGGATATTGAGATCCTTAAAGGCAAATGTGACAAACTGATCGTCAGCACACTGGAAACGGCACAGCACTATCAGCTTAAGAAAAACAAAAATGGATCCATAACAAGCATAAATCTGTTTACCAAGGATCCGGCTGCAGTGTCCGGTACTACGTCCATAAAAGTTAATGCTGCAGGTTATTATAAGGATGAAGACCTTGGTCTCAGCTGCAGCTTTAAGAGCAGCAATCCCAAGGTGGTAAGCGTTACCGAGACGGCTGATAACGGAGCGATACTCAAGGCTGAAAGTAAGGGAACCGCTACCATAACCTGTACCTATGCTGACAGCACCAGAAAGAAGGTAACATTTACCGTTAAGGTGACAGAGCCTGTAGAGAGTATCAAGGTAAGCGGACAGAGCGCTATAGTAGTCGGCAAGTCAGCTACCTTTAAGGCAAAGGAAGTGCTTCCCGTTACAGCCGGCAACAAGAAGGTTACCTGGAGCATAAGTGATAATATCGCAGGCGTTACCGTAAATGCAAAGTCCGGACTCGTAAAATTAAAGAGTACTCCTTCCGTGAACAGCGTTACCGTGATCGCTACCGCAGCAGACGGAAGCGGCGTTACGGGAACCATGGATTTCGTTGTATGTAACGAAAAAACCAAAGCTATCGATCTGGATACCATAGATGATGAAGAAGTATACGAGATCAAGAGAGCAAAGAAGACCGAGAAGCTTCAGAGCGCAAGACTTTATACAGTCAACATTCCCGGCAGTTCATTACCTGAAAACAGGCTTAATCTGCTGACTGACAGTATGTACGCTCTTGATTGGACTACGTCAGATGCAACCATCGCAAAGATCGAGCCCAGCGCAGACGGCAAGAGAGCGGTTGTTATAGGTGTGGGCAGAGGTACTGCCACCATTACCTGCAAAGCGCAGGACGGAACAAAGAAGAAAGCATCTATCAAGGTTACCGTTAAGGTTCCTGCTTCTGCACTGAGACTGGTACCTCAGGACGGACAGAACACGGAATATCATTTCCTGGCTTACGGTCAGACTGTTGATATCAATGCGGTTCTTGGAAACTCCTTTGGTAAACCTTCAAATACAAAGATCAAGTGGTCGTATTCCTTCTCAACCGTATTGGTTGACAGGGATGATGAGACCGGGGATCCCCTGGGCTTTGATCTGGAACCTATTGCCGGAGACTATGCTTCATTAAAGACCAGGTTTAATTTTATCCCTGTTGAGGGAAAACTTACGATGCCCGATTACAGCACGATCAAACGCGAGATCATAGGCAATGACGAAAAGGGACAGTTCCTCTTCGCTATTACCGTAACTGCGGTTACTGATGAAGGCATGGGTTATGAAGCAAGCAAGACGTTCATTGCCGTTCCTACGATCCAGAGCATAAAGGTATTCTATGAAGACATTGATATGGGTGATGAATTTGGCCTTCAGGAAGGCGTAAGCAGGGCTTATGATGTTAAGTGTACTTATAATATAGGTGCCGGCGGAAAGCCTACCCAGTTCGTGGGCGGCATATCCGTTAAGAGTTCCGATCCAAAGGTATTAAGCGCTTACTATGATGATGCCAAGGGCAAGCTGGTAGTAACGGGACATAAAGCCGGTACTGTCAAGCTGACGCTGACATCCAAGGACGGAAGCGGAAAGAAACTGGTAACATCGGTTACGGTTAATCCCAAAAACTGATACTGTTCAGGCAGACAGCCCCCCGCGGGGGGCTGTTTTCTTTTTAGAAAAATCTTGTTGACAGCCCATGATTGTGGTAAAATCATAAGGGTTTTTTTATTGTTCGGGAGGGGATAGTAACTGATGATAAAAAAGATCAAAAAAGCTGTTGCCTGGCTTTCTGTTATGGGAATGCTGGCATCCGATGCGGGATGTCTTTTTACGCCGGCGGCTTTTGCTGCTGATATTGAAGAGAACGTTTCGGCTGATGAGGTTTATACCGGGGCAGTTAATGCGGAAGAACCTGAAGCCGTAAAAACATATAAAACAGGGTATGTCCTTTCCGAAGACGAAAAGGACATTACCGCTACCTGTGCGGATATAAGTTATAAAGAAGCCATGGCGGATCTGGTATCCTCAAAGGATGATGAAGAGGAAGAGATAGTCCGTCAGGTAAAACCGGATAAACAGTTCCCGGCTGCGGAAGACTGGTTTGCCTATTTTGATGAGAACTATCCGGCTACCCGCGATCAGGGGAAGTATGCGACCTGCTGGGCACATTCCGCCATGAGCCTTGCGGAATTCTATATGATCAATAAGGGTCTGGTCGATAAGAGCGTTGATTACAGCGATCTGCATATGGCGTACTGGACCTATACCCAGGGAACTTCTTCCAAAGCAGCAGGAGATACCAGGGATAAGGTATTATTCAATCCTGTTTCCGAAAACGGCATAGACAGCATACTGGATAACGGCGGCAGCCTGAAGTTTGCCGCAGAAAGCCTTATGCGTGGAAGAGGGGTGGCTGCGGAATCGGTCATTCCCTATACCTGGGCTGATAATATTGCCGGCGGCGGCAGCCTTGGTGCTGCAAGTGAACGTAACAATACCATATATCTTAAAAATGCCTGCCTGATAAGCATACATTTTAATGAAGACATGGTTAAGGAAGCCATTGTTGAGAATGGCGCAGTCGGTATTTCAATGTATGCCGACCGTGCTTATTATGATGAGGAACACAATTCATATTACTGTACCGATTCCACAAGTTCCAATCATGCTGTTACCATAGTGGGCTGGGATGATTATTTCCCTGCCGAGAACTTTAAGGAATGTAACGGAAAGCTTCCTCCGCGGGAAGGAGCATGGCTTGCCCGTAACAGCTACAGTGACGAAAACTCACAAAGCTACGAATCTTATTTCTGGATATCGTATTTTGATTCGACCATAAGCGGAGCATGGGCGTATGAAATGATGGATTCCTTCCCCTGGGATAACCATTATTATTATGATTCCCAGCTGCACGGAAACGGCTATTATCTGGATGTATGCGAATATGCAAATGTATTTACCGCAAACGGTGAAGCCGGAGCAGACGGCGAGCGTCTGGAAGCGGTAAGCTTTGAGATGGCGCTGGTTAAAAGCGAAGGCTCCCATTATACGGTAAAGATCTACGGCGGCTTAACGGGAAATACTCCCGATACCGGCACTTTGATAAGAAGCGCTACCACCGAGGGAACGGTTTATTACGAAGGCGTATATACGGTAAGCCTGAACTCACCTGTTGTGCTTGATAAGGGCGAAAAGTTTGCCGTGGTCATATCCTTTGATGAACCGGGATCATCCGTAGTAATAGAACGCGCCGTATATGATTATAACGGCATCAGCAGCAAAGTTGGTATAGATTACGGCCAGAGTTACGTTTCAACAGACAGGAAGGACTGGGCTGACGTAAAGAGCGGTGATAAAGACGCCGGAAATCTGGTCATTGCGGCCATGACTTCCGATACGGAAAAGAAGGCTGTCGTAAGCAGGATCGAGCTGGAGCCTTCGGTTGTCACGCTCACCAAACCGGGCGAAGAAAAGAAATTATCATTAAAGCTTTTGGATTCAAACGGTGAGAAAGCGGCCGACAGTGAATACAGTTATGTTACTTTCAGCAGCCAGGATCCTTCTGTTGCTTCTGTGGATAATCTGGGAAATATCAGCGCCGTGGCAAACGGCAGGACAAAAGTCGTCGCAGGATATAACGGGATTACCGCGGAATGTGATGTTAATGTGGTTATACCCGAGGCAGGCTATACCGCCGTTCCTGTGGCCAATATCAAAAACGGTTCCAATATAGACTGGGCGGAGGATAAGCTTGTATTTACATGCTCAACTCCGGGGGCTGTCATTTATTATACTCTGGACGGCAGCGATGTGAGCGTGCAGAGTGCCTCTTATAACGCACCCATCAGCTTTAATGCTGCCATGGCGGGGAATACGGTAAGCGTTAATGTTATGGCTAAGGCCGAAGGGCTGCAGCAGAGCGAGACGGTAAGTTTAAGTTTTAACATACCCACAAAGGGAAAGATCAAACTAAGCTCTAAAGCTACCGTGATAAAGACCACGGCTTCGGGAAATGTGACCGTTACAGCCAGGGTGATGCTTGGCGATGAAGAGGAAAAGCCCAAAGCAGGATTCAGATGGAATGTGGAAGACGAAGATATACTGGCCCTTAATGCGGGAACAATGGGCAGGGATGCTACAGCGCGGCTGACCGGGCTTAAGAACGGCACTACAAAGATAAGCGTAAGTGCCAGCAACGCTTACGGCGAAAGACTTTTCGCTGATATAAGCATAAGTGTGGATATTGCCACAACGGGCGATGTTCATATCAGCCCTGTCAGTGTGAATTATCTTTATGCCGGAGAAAGCATCAGCTTAAGCTGCGACAGTGCCGGTGCCAATATCTATTATCAGATGGGAGAAGCGGGAGTGTCCGCCGACAGCATACTGTATACCGGGCCTGTGACCGTTACGCCCGAGATGGTGGGGAAACGTTTCTGCGTTATGGCGTACGCAGTTAAGGATGGCATGTATCCTTCGGAGACTGTCAGCGCTGATTTTGCCATAAAGAGGGGCAGGCCCGGCAAATCGGCCTACGATCCCCAGCCGGATAAACCGCAGGAGGACGGATATATCTTCCTTGTAAAAGGACAGAGTTTTTATGTGGATCCTGCCGTCAAGTGGGAATCCGGCTCAAAGAAAGTCATTACCGTAGATAAAAAAGGCCTGGTCAAAGCGAAGAATCCGGGTGGAGCCAGATTATCATCAAAAGAGGATCCCGATGATTACATGGACTTTATCGTGGCTGTGCCTATCGTAAAAGTGTCATCAAAGTCACTGGCCTGTGGGGATGAGGCGTTCATAGAGCTTAACTGCTTTGTAAACGGTACGGATGTCAGCGACAGGTTTAATACATTTATATGGGAAAGCAGTAATGATGAAGTTGCTACTGTAGATGAATACGGCAATATCAGCGCGGTCGGGAAAGGCAGTGCTGTGATAAGGGCTTATATAAACGGTAAAGCATTCGGTACAAAGATATCCGTTAAAGACCAGCTGGATCCCGGAAAGCTCACCGTATCGGATAATACTGTAAGCTTTAACATAAATCCTCTGCAGAAAACTGTATTAAAGATAGACGGCGTTAATGTTAAAAAATGCGGTATAGAGGGAGAGTGGACCGATACCGCAACAGATAAGAAAGGCAATATCAGCTGTTACGAGAATGATGTGATCCGCTTAAAGGCCGGCGGCAGGATAGAGGCAAAAGCTGCCGGAGTATGCAGCTTTAAACTAATACCTGACGGAGATGCAAAAAAAGCGATAGATGTGGAAGTGACCGTAAGGGAAGCATCGGAGCGTGTTATGTATCTGCAGCCCGGAAAGAATAAGGGCATAAGCATAAAGGGAGTTAAAAGCAGCGGAAAAGACGCCGCAGTCTGGACGTCTTCGGATGAGGATGTGGCCCTTGTCAATAAAGGCAAGGTGAGTGCACGCACTGAAGGCGAATGTGTACTCAGCTGCGAATATAAGGGCTTTGAATTCAGGGTAAGAGTTTATGTGTGCGCCTGCGATCTTAAAACCGACGAAAAGCTCAGGCTTAACGGTAAAGATTACGAGCTGAAGCTGAATTCATGGGATGAACCCTATGAGATAAACTGGGTTAATCATCCGTACGAAAATATAGTTGTCTCAAATAAAAATAATAATGTTGTATTTATGGACCAGTACGAGGTTATCTACATAAGAGGAAAAGGGAAAACCGTACTCACAGCTGATGTTCACGGAAGAAAAATAAAGATCAGGGTCTCAGTTCAATAACAAGGGAGGAACATGATGAAAAGGAAAACCGGAAAATGGATAAACAGGGCGGTGAGCGCTGCCGTGACTATTGCAATGATACCCGGCATGTGGGCTTCTGCTGCCGGTGCACATGACGGAAAGCTCACAGACAGGGTAACACATTCGGATAAGAATTTTAAAGATTATGAGTATATCCGGATGGATGAGAAAGACTTTGATGAGATAATCGACGGGCTGCAGGACCTTGCTGATGATCCTGCTTCTGCCGATGCAGTGCTTGATGTGATAATCGCAATGGAAGATTATTTCAGCGAGATGTCAGCTAATTACAGTATAGCGCGTATCTATTCGGATAAGGTGGCTGATGATCAGTACTGGGATGATGAGGTCAAGTTCTATGACGAGCTGGCCAATAATGTATATGATAAGCTGATGCAGAGTTACCGTATGATCGCGACTTCGGCAAATTCCGATGTACTGCATGACCGTGTAGATGATGAGGATGACTGGCAGGAGATCCTGGATTATAAGGATATGACCCAGGAACAGAAAGATCTGGCGGCAAAGGAAACAGAGCTTTCTCTTCAGTATGATATCCTTTATAACAAAGAGTATACTTCGACTATCGGCGGTAAGAAGTATACAAAGGATGAACTTACCGAAGCCATGAATAACGGGAAGATACAGCAGAATGATTATATGACTGCATATGCCGATATCCTTAAGCAGGCAAACGAAGAAAGAGGACAGCTTTATCTGGAACTGGTTGATATAAGGACGCAGATCGCCAAAAGCTATGGTTATGACAATTATGCAGAATATGCTTATGCAGAAAGTTATGACAGGGATTACAGCATAAAAGATCTTGATGCATACCGCCAGGAGATCAAGGATTATCTTATCCCTGCCCAGGACCAGCTGACCCTGCAGCTTTTCCTTTATTATTCCGACCAGCTTCAGGATGCTTTTAAACAGCCTATGACTGTACAGGAATCCCTGGATATCATGTATAAATATCTTCCCGAGATATCAAATGATATGCTGGTATCGCTTGATTATATGGTGGATCACGATCTGTACGATCTGGAAGTAAATGATAAAAAAGCTCCGGGCGGATATACCACACAGATCGGCGGGCAGTACTTTGCGCCTTTTATGTATAACTGCGCCGATGGTACCTATTCGGATATGAGGACAGTGATCCATGAATTCGGCCACTATAATGAGCTTTATTATATGGATCATGACAGCTGGTATTACGGCAGTACGGATCTTGATATTGCAGAGATACATTCCCAGGGTCTTGAAATGCTCTTTATGGATTATTCCGACGAGATATTCGGTGATTACGGTGAAGTAATGAATCTTTATACCGTATACAATCTTACTTACGCTGCCGTAGAAGGCGCAAAGGAAGATTACTTCCAGTATCTGGTTTATACCAACGCCGACGGTCTTACACTTGATAAGGTTAACGAGCTCTATTATGACTGCGTAATGGAATATGGCGGACAATACGGTTCGCTTCTGAGCGACAGTATTTCACTGGCAAATGCAGGATATCTTGATAAGAATGTTTCATATGACTGGGTAAATATACCTCATACTTTCCAGTCACCCATGTATTATATCAGCTATTCGGTTTCCTGTGCTGCAGTGTTAGAGCTCTTTGACTGTATACTTGATGACCGCGATGCCGGTATAGATATGTATCTTTCGCTGGTGGATGCTGAATTCCAGGAGCCCTTCCAGGATACTCTGGCAACTGTTGGACTAAACAATCCCATCACAAACCCCAGATTTGATGTTTATGCTTCTGATCTGCTTTATTATCTGGGTTTAAGTGATGAACGTATAATTGATAATACGGTATATGGCGGCGATGATCCTTCAACGGATCCGGGTACAGGCACAGATCCCAAGCCGACCCAGAAGCCGGATAAGGACAGCGATGACAAAGATGATGATGACTGGGAGGACGGTGATATAGACGTGGTCAGTGATGTAGGCGTTTCAACGGGAGTGATAATAGCGCTGGCAGTGATCGGCGTTCTGTTCGTAGCAGTTCTTATCGTGCTGATCATACTTCTGGCCAAGAGAAGCAAGGAAAAGAAAGCTGAGAGATATGCGCAGGCAGCACCCGGAGCAATACCTCCCGGAGGATATATGCCTCAGAATAATAATATGGCCGGAGCACCCGGAATGAACGGCGCTCCCGGGGCAATGGGCGGCAGACCCGGAATGGGCGGAGCACCCGGCATGAATGGTGCGCCCGGCATGCCCGGAGCAATGGGCGGAAGACCCGGCATGGGAGGAACACCCGGTATGAATGGAATGCCCGGTATGGGCGCAGCTCCCGGTATGAACGGAGCACCGGGTATGGGCGGAATGCAGGGAAGACCCATGCAGCAGGGAAATCCCTATATGCAGAATATCTCACAGCAGGGAGTTTCCGGGAATCCCTATATGCAGAACAATATGAAGCAGTCAAACAACCAGGGTAATCCTTATATGAACAATGCAGCGCCCGGTATGCAGCAGAATGGACAGTTATTTGATCCTTTTAAGAATAACGGACCTGTACAGACTTCAAATCCTTATATGCAGGGTAATCCTTATGCGGGAATGGGCATCAATCAGCCTGGTAATACTCAGCAGCAGCCTGTGGGACAGTCAATGGGTCAGCAGATGAGCATGGGACAGTCAATGAATATACTGCCTCCTATAAATCAGAATGCAAATTCAGATCAGACAGCGAACACTCAACAATCTGCAGAAGCAGCAGAGGTTAGTCAGGCTCAGGACCAGCCCTCTTCCGTACAGACCGAAAGTGTATCAATGACAGAAAATGCTTCGGCTTCTAATGCAGAAATCGTCGCTCCTGCAAATGATAGTAGCATATCCGGACCTGAATCCATGAACGAAAGCAGTTTCGCGGGACCCACACCCATGGGACCGCAGAGTGATGACAGGCCTGCACCCAAGCCTCTGGGAGAGATCAAGACCCAGATGCCAAATACAGCACCTAATCCCTTCCTTCAGAATCTTGAGAACATGAAGAAAGAATCTGATGATCAGGGCAATACTTGAAAACGAAAATCAACTATGCTATAATGCTCTGAATTTAATCAGAATTTGACAAAAGGGAGAAATTATATATGGCACAGCTTTGGGGAGGAAGATTTACAAAAGAGACGGACAGGGATGTATATCTGTTCAACGCCTCCATCAATTTTGACAAGCGTCTGTATGCCCAGGATATACAGGGAAGTATGGTCCATGCGGACATGCTCTGCAAACAGGGTATCATCACGCAGAAAGAACATGATGATATAATTGACGGACTTGCCAGAATAAAAGAGCAGATCGAAGACGGAAGTCTGGAGATCACGGACAAATATGAAGATATCCACAGTTTCGTGGAAGCGAATCTGACCGAAATGATCGGTGATGCAGGCAAAAAGCTGCATACAGGACGCAGCCGTAACGATCAGGTGGCTCTGGACGTCAAGCTTTTTGTAAGGGGAGCGATACAGAATCTTGATAAGGATCTGGAAGCTTTTCAGAAAATACTGGTCAGGGTAATGGAGGAAAATCTGGAGACCTATATGCCGGGATTTACTCATTTGCAGAAGGCCCAGCCCGTTACACTGGCGCATCATTTCGGGGCGTATTATGAGATGTTCAGGCGTGACCGCCACCGTATAAGGAATATTTTCAGGAATACGCAGGAATGTCCGCTGGGCGCAGGCGCCCTTGCGGGTACCACCTATCCCCTTGACAGGGCGTACACAGCCGAAAACCTTGGGTTTTTAGGGCCTACGCTGAATTCGATGGATTCCGTATCGGACAGGGATCACGTGATAGAGTTTTTAAACGCATTGTCGATGATAATGATGCATCTCTCACGTTTCTCCGAAGAGGTGATAATCTGGAATTCAAACGAATACGGCTTCATAGAGATAGATGATGCTTTCTCCACAGGCTCATCCATAATGCCGCAGAAGAAGAATCCTGATATCGCGGAACTGGTACGCGGTAAGACAGGACGTGTATACGGACATCTGATGGCCATGCTCACAACCATGAAGGGGCTGCCTCTTGCATATAATAAAGATATGCAGGAAGACAAGGAAGGCATGTTTGATGCGTATGATACCGTAACAGAGTGCCTCAACATGTTCATGCAGATGGTAGATACCATGAAGTTCAAAAAGGACGTAATGGCAAAAAGCGCAATGAAGGGCTTTACCAATGCTACGGATGCTGCGGATTATCTGGTTAATCACGGCGTTCCCTTCAGGGATGCTCATGGCATCATAGGACAGCTGGTACTTAAGTGCATCGAAAAAGATAAGAGCATAGAAGATATGAGCCTTGAAGAATTAAAGGAGATCTCTCCTGTATTCGAAGAAGACATTTATGATGCCATATCTTTGAAGGCGTGCGTTGAGAGGAGACTGACCACCGGCGCCCCCGGGGTGTCGGAGATGAAGAGGATAACGGAATTATACAGACAGGATCTGGCAGTTGATTCAAATGCAGCATATTTTACTTTTCAGAAAATAGATCAGAACTGATAAACAGTTAATAAACCTAACGGGAGGAAAATAAAATGAACAAGTTAAAAGTCGGAATTTTAGGAGCAACCGGTATGGTTGGACAGAGATTTATCTCTATCCTTGAGAACCACCCCTGGTTTGAGGTGACCACCGTGGCAGCAAGCCCCAGAAGCGCAGGCAAGACCTACGAAGAAGCAGTAGGCGACCGATGGAAACTGGAAAAGCCCATGCCTGAGGCAGTTAAGAAGCTGGTTGTTATGAACGTTAATGAAGTAGAAAACGTCGCATCGGAAGTTGACTTTGTTTTCTCGGCAGTTGATATGACCAAGGATGAGATTAGGGCTATCGAGGAAGCTTATGCAAAGACCGAGACCCCTGTGGTTTCCAATAACAGCGCACACCGCTGGACGCCCGATGTTCCCATGGTTGTGCCGGAGATAAATCCCCAGCACATGGATGTTATCGAATTCCAGAGAAAGCGTCTGGGTACCAAGAGCGGCTTTATAGCTGTTAAGCCCAACTGCTCGATCCAGGCTTATGCACCTGCACTTACCGCATGGATGGAGTATGAGCCTTACGAAGTGGTAGCCAGCACCTATCAGGCAATAAGCGGTGCAGGCAAGACCTTTAAGGACTGGCCGGAGATGATCGAGAATATCATTCCCTACATCGGCGGCGAGGAAGAAAAGAGTGAGAAGGAACCCCTGCGTCTGTGGGGTGAAATAAAGGATGGCGTTATCGTTCCCGCAACGAGCCCCATCATCACCTGCCAGTGCATACGTGTTCCCGTTCTTAACGGACATACGGCTACCGTATTTGTTAAGTTTAAGAAAAAGCCCACCAAGGAAGAGCTTATAGACAAGCTGGTGAATTTCTCAGGCGAGCCCCAGAAACTTGCTCTGCCCAGCGCACCCAAGCAGTTCATCCAGTATCTTACGGAGGATAACCGTCCCCAGGTTAAGCTGGATGTTGACTATGAAGGCGGCATGGGCGTTTCAATAGGCAGACTTCGTGAGGATACCGTTTATGACTGGAAGTTCGTAGGTCTGGCTCATAATACCCTGCGTGGCGCAGCCGGCGGCGCAATTCTCTGCGCAGAGCTTCTTAAGGCAAAGGAATACATTAAGGAAAAGTAAATGTTCGTCGGCAGGAAGAAAGATCTGAAATTTCTGGAAGATAATTTCAGCGGACAGAACAATAAACTGCTGGTAGTATACGGGCATAAGGGAGTCGGAAAAAGCTCCCTTATGCTTCGTTTTGCTGCTGACAAAAAATATCATTACTATGCAGCCGGTCCCTGTGCCGAATGCGAACAGCTCCTGCTATGGGGCAGAACGCTTGGAAGGGATGTGGCTGATTTCGATTCTGTTTTTGAAACGATAAGTGCGGGAGCGGCCGGCAAGCAGCTTATCATAATTGATGAATTCCATAATCTTATAAGATATTCCGAAAACTTTATGCCGGCGCTTATCAGGCATATCAAAGACGCGAACAGTCATTGCATGGTGGTCCTGGTATCTTCGTCGATAAGTTTTGTGGAAACTGATTTTGTACCAAGGATCGGAACCATGGCCCTTAATATCAGCAGCTTTTATAAGCTCAGTGAGATGGGCTTTATGGACTGCGTTAATTACTTTAAGGATTATTCCACCAGACAATGTATGGAAGTATACAGTATAACGGGAGGAATGCCTGCTTACTGGAATGCTTTCGATCCCGCTTTGTCTGTTGAAGAAAATATAATACAGAAGATATTATCGCCCTCAGGTGCTCTTTACTATGAAGGTGAGCGTATAGTATCGGCGGAGCTTCGTGAGCTGAATGTTTATTCCACGCTGCTCAACTGCCTTTCGGGCGGTATGAACAAATTAAACGAACTCCACACCCACAGCGGCTTTTCAAGAGCCAAGATCAGCGTTTATCTAAAGAATCTCATGGAACGCGAACTGGTGGAAAAAGTATTCCCTTACGATAATGCATCGGGCATCAATGCGAAAAAGGGCATATATCGTCCTACCATGCGCCTCCTGGAATTCTATTTCCGTTTTATGTTCTCGAAACGCAGCGCGCTGGAAACCAAGACTCCGGAAGAGTTCTATAAAGACTGCGTGGAAAAAGAGATAAAGGAATTCCATCAGGGTAATTTCTGCAGGGTCTGCGGGGAATACCTTGAGATATTAAACCAGAATAATATGCTGCCTGTCAGAGTGGCCGAAAGAGGCGAATGGGTAGGCAAGAGAGGCACAATAGATATTGTTATGCAGGATGAGGAAGGCGAAAGCCTGCTGGCGTTCTGCGACTGGATATCGGAAGAGCTGGATATGGACAGACTTAAAGAATGTCTGGCAACGGCAAAGGAAGCAAGGCTGTCACCGGATCATGTTTATATGTTTGCTACAGGCAGCTTTTCGGAAGAACTCAAAGAATATGCGGCGGCTAACAGCTTTTTAAAGCTTATAGATATAGATACTTTGTAAGTTATGGCAGATACGACAGGTAAGGCTCTTTTCATAGCGGAGAAACCCTCCGTGGCAAAGGAGTTTGCTAAAGCTTTAAAATATAATATGAAGAACAATGACGGCTACATGGAGAGCAATGAAGCCGTTATCACCTGGTGCGTGGGACATCTCGTCACCATGAGTTACCCCGAGGTATATAATGATGCGTTAAAGGCATGGAATTTTAATACCCTGCCTTTTATTCCCGATGAATATCTCTACGAGGTTATCGAGAGTTCCAAGAAACAGTTCAATATCGTAAGCGGTCTTCTGAACCGTAAGGACATAGAGACCATATATGTCTGCACCGACTCCGGGCGTGAAGGAGAATATATCTACCGCCTGGTAGAGAGACTTGCCAAGGTTGAGGGCAAGCAGCGCAGGCGTGTCTGGATCGATTCCCAGACAGAAGAAGAGATACTGCGCGGCATAAGGGAAGCGAAGGATCTTTCGGCTTATGACGATCTTTCGGATGCCGCATACCTGAGAGCCCAGGAAGATTATCTGATGGGCATAAATTTCTCACGCGTTCTGACTCTTAAATACGGCAGGGCGCTGCAGAATTATCTGAGGGCCGAAAAGCGCCCTGTTGTGGCAGTGGGCAGGGTTATGACCTGCGTTCTGGGCATGGTAGTCATACGTGAGAGGGAGATAAGGAGCTTTAACAAAACGCCTTTTTACCGCGTGCCCGGCGTGTTCTGCCTGGAAGACAAAAAGATAAATGCCGAATGGAAATCCGTTGAAGGATCGCGTTATTTCAATTCGCCCCTGCTTTATAATGAGAAGGGCTTTAAAAAGAAAGAAGACGCGGAGAAGCTTATCACCGAGCTTGGTGGACAGGGCCCCGACGAGAACGGCAGTTATTCCACCGATAAAAAAGCACAGTTATTAAAAAGTGAAAAAAAGACGGAGAAAAAGAATGCTCCTCTTTTATATAACCTGGCCGAACTGCAGAATACCTGTTCAAAGATGTTTAAGATAAGTCCCGATGAGACTCTGCAGATAGCGCAGGAGCTTTATGAAAAGAAACTCACCACCTATCCCAGAACAGACGCCAGGGTATTATCCACGCCCGTGGCCAAGGTGATCGATCATAATATAAAAGGACTTTGTTCTTATCCGCAGTGCGCCGGTTATGCAAAAGATGTATTGGATAAGGGCCTTTATAAGGATCTGGCAAAGAGCCGGTATGTTAATGATAAGCAGATAACCGACCACTATGCCATAATTCCCACCGGACAGGGCTTTGGAGCGCTGAACAGCGTAAGCCCTACGGCAGCCAAAGTTTTTGAGCTGATAGTACGCCGCTTCCTGGCGATATTCTATCCGCCCCAGACTTTCCTTAAACTGGGAATGGAGATACTGCTGGAAGGCGAGCATTTCTTTGCCAGCTTTAAAGTGCAGCAGTCTGCCGGCTGGTATGCAGTGAGCCGCTGTTCCTTCCAGACCGATAAAGCGAAGGAAGAAAAGAACGAGGAAAAGGATGAAGAAGAGGTTGTAGTGGATCCTGCATTCCTTGAACTGCTTTCGAAGATTAAAAAGGGAGTTGAGATGGACTGCGCCGGTCTTTCCATAAAGGAGGGCGAAACCAAGCCGCCTTCCAGATATAATTCGGGAAGCATGATCCTGGCTATGGAGAATGCGGGACAGCTCATAGAAGATGAAGAGCTTCGTGCACAGATAAAGGGCAGCGGCATAGGAACTTCTGCGACGCGCGCCGGAATACTGGAAAAACTGGTAACCAAGAAATATCTGGCGCTCAATAAAAAGACTCAGATCATAAGCCCCACGCAGCTGGGAGAAATGATATTTGATGTGGTAAGATATTCCATCGGATCGCTGTTAAATCCAAAGCTCACCGCAAGCTGGGAACTGGGCTTATCAGGCGTGGCGGACGGAAGCGTCTCTACAGAGGAATACAGAAAGAAACTGAATGGCTTTGTAACCAAGCATACCGAAAACGTTAAACAACTGGAAAACGCCGGAGAACTGAGGAAATGCTTTGATTACGCCGCCGCGTATTATAAGAAAAAGTAGTGTCATTCTGAGGGCGTAAGCCCGAAGAATCTTTATTAACAGTATATTAACAAGGATAGTGGCTTATGAGATCTTTACCCAAAGAGAAACAGGAATTATTCAGAAAAGTATTAAAAAGCGTCCGCGAGAATCCAAATTCCCGCTTCGATCTTATGGATAACTTTATGCAGCATGGAGATACAACGGTGCGTACCCATTGTCTTCATGTAGCCCAGACGGCCTTTTATCTTGCCTGCAGGTTTAAGCTAAAAGTAGATGAGGAAGCACTGATCCGCGGGGCTCTGTTGCATGATTACTTCCTTTATGACTGGCATGAGCTTTCGCTGGCAAATACGATCCACGGTTATACACACCCCGGTTATGCGCTGAGAGAGGCATCAAAGGATTTTGATCTTACGGAAACGGAAAAGGATATGATCATACATCATATGTTCCCGCTCACGCTGGTACCGCCTTTTACGCCTGAAGGCTGGATACTTATGATCTCGGACAAGATCTGTGCACTGGGAGAAACGATAGGAGACAGATTAAAATGACGGAACTGACTTTGGTTGAAAAACTCTTTGCAGGACTTGATTTCCCTGCCTGGACGCTGGTGGCGCTGGTTTACGCCTTTATAGGCTGGTTTTATGAATCAACGATATTTTCGCTCTGTGAACAGGGCAAGTTCATGGACAGAGGCGTTTTCATAGGCCCTCTTTGTCCCATATACTGCATGGTCTGTACTTTCAGCTACGACCTGTTTTATCCGATAGAGGAGTGGTGGCTGCTGATCATCCTGGCAGGTACCGTGACCAGTATAGTTGAGCTGATCACCAGCATAACCATGGAAGCCCTTTTCCATAAGCGTTACTGGGATTACAGTTATTTTCCTCTTAACCTGGACGGAAGGATAAGTGTGGTGGCGGGCCTGTTCTTTGGAGTCGCGCTTACCATAATGGTCAAATGGATACATCCGGGACTCAGCGCTGTGGCAAAGAGCATACCCTATAATGTGAGGCTTATTGCCTGCATCGTGATCTGGACTATCTTTGTCATAGATATGATCTGGACTACTATAGGAAATATGAAGCTTAACAAGCCCATAGCTGCTGCCTATGACAGGGTTATCGCATGGAAACAGCGCAGATTCGATGCTATCAACAGATGGAAATGCAAGGTTGAAAAGACTGCGATAATCAGAGGATTTAAGTGGATACTGAATAAGGGCAAAGCTTTTAACAGAAAGCTGGTAGCTGTTGAGAATAAGATAAAGGGTAAGAAAGAAACGCCTAAGGATACAGAAGAGGAGTCAAAAAAATAACAGGGAATGTCATTCTGAACGAAGACTTCCGGGTATGTCATTCTGAGCGGAGCGAAGAATCTTTATTCCGGAGTAGTCATCAGGTACTGTCCGATATCAGTAACCTTTTGCATGGAATTTAAATATTGCTGCTGTGCCTGAGAGGCTGAATCTTCATCGTAAGTATCACCGCCGTAAGCGCTGTGATAGAGGCTGGCGGAATCATCCATCAGAGTATAAGCTTCCTGAGCCATATTGCCGGCGTCGGAATAAGCTGCAGGAACTTCAAGAGCTGCCATGTTATGCAGAGTGGCAGCCAGTTCATCCACGGTCTTTAAGAGCTTGTCAACGGAATCAGCGGCTTCGGGATCAAGGGATTCAAGAGAAGAACTGAGATTGATGATCTCGCTGGTATATGCCTCCATGCTTTCCTTGTATTTGGGAAGTGCGGGATCTTCCTTTTTTCCGCAGGCGGACAAAAGGAGAGAAAGGCATAAAAACGATTTGACAAAAAACTCTTTTGTGTGGATAATCTTTTTCATAACTTATTTAAGTTAGCATAAAGAGCCGCATTTTTCAAGTGGGTTTAAATGCTTTTAGGGAGGATAAACTATATGACCGGTGCTGATGCAATGGTAAAAAGCCTTATGGCAGAAGGAGTGGATTATGTCTTCGGATATCCCGGAGTGGCTATCTGCCCTTTTTATAACGCCATACTGGATTCGGACATAAAGACTATACTTATAAGGACAGAGCAGAATGCAGCGCATTCGGCCAGCGGTATGGCCAGGCTCACCGGAAAGCCCGGTGTGTGCGCGGTAACTTCCGGCCCGGGAGCTACCAATCTGATCACAGGTATAGCTACGGCTTTTGCTGATTCGATCCCTCTGGTATGCATTACCGGACAGGTTAATTCCGAGCTGATCGGTTCGGACGTTTTCCAGGAGGCTGATATCACCGGTGCGGTAGAAAGCTTTGTTAAGTATTCCTATCTGGTAAAAGACGCCAATGATATACCCAGGATCTTTAAAGAGGCGTTTTATATAGCCAATTCCGGACGTAAGGCGCCGGTTCTTATCGACGTGCCCATTGATGTTCAGCAGCAGAAGATAAAGAGCTTTGAATATCCCGAAGAGGTTAAGCTTCGTACCTATAAACCTACGGTAAAGGGTAACGCCCTTCAGATAAAGAAGATAGTCAAAGAGCTTGAAAAAGCAAAGAGACCGCTTATCTGTGCCGGCGGCGGCGTAAGACTGGCCAACGCCAAGGATGAGCTCAGAAAGCTGGTTGAAGAATACCGTATCCCTGTTGTTTCTACCATGATGGGTATTGGCGTTATGGCTACGGAGCATGAGCTTTATTACGGTATGGTAGGAAATAACGGTTTCCCCTGGGCCAATAAGGCTATGAAGGAAGCGGATCTTATAATGATGGTAGGCGCCAGGGTTGCAGACCGTGCGGTTAACCAGCCTGAGCGCGTCATGAAGGACACAGTCCTTATACATATTGATGTTGACCCGGCAGAGATAGGCAAGAACGCCGGCGCCACGATCCCCATCGTGGGCGACGCTAAGCATATACTTGATGATCTGTGTGAATTCGAGATCGATGGAGATTATAGCGGCTGGATAGATACGCTGAATAAATACCGTAAGGAAATGCCGGTAGTCAGGGAAGCGCATCCCGGCTTTGTGGATCCTGCGGAGTTCATCAGACGCATGTCCCTTAAGATGCAGGATAACGCCATCTATGTAGCTGATGTAGGACAGAACCAGATCTGGTCCTGCAAATACCATGTGGTAAGAAACGGAAGATTCCTGACCACCGGAGGTATGGTGACCATGGGATATTCGATCCCTGCCGCAGTAGGAGCAAAGCTTGCCAGACCCGGCAGACAGGTTGTGGCGGTATGCGGCGACGGCTCATTCCAGATGTCGATGATGGAACTGGCAACAATGAGACAGTATAATGTGCCCGTAAAGATCGTGGTTCTTAAGAACAATTATCTGGGCATGGTACGCCAGTACCAGCATTTTACTTATGAAGATAAATATTCCGTAGTCGATCTTTCCGGCAGCCCGGATCTTGAGCATATAGCAGAAGCTTACGGTATGAAGTTCATGCGGATAGAGAATAT
>CAMVRS010000054.1 GCA_947169935.1 uncultured Lachnospiraceae bacterium | reverse complement strand
AGACAACTGCAAAGGCTGCTACCGCAAAGAAGGCAACCGCAGCAAAGAAGACAACTGCAAAGGCTGCTACCGCAAAGAAGGCAACCGCAGCAAAGAAGACAACTGCAAAGGCTGCTACCGCAAAGAAGGCAACCGCAGCAAAGAAGACAACTGCAAAGGCTGCTACCGCAAAGAAGGCAACCGCAGCAAAGAAGACAACTGCAAAGGCTGCTACCGCAAAGAAGGCAACCGCAGCAAAGAAGACAACCACAAAGGCTACTGCAGCAAAGAAGACAACTGCAAAGGCTACAACCGCAAAGAAAGCTACTACAGCTAAGAAGCCTGCAGTAAAGAAGCCCGCTACAAAGAAGGCAGACAAATAATCAATAACAAGCAGTTTAATGTGAAATGTTAAGTGCCGGAACCATTACGTTTCGGCACTTTTGTAAAATAAGACAGAAGGTAAGGAAAGATGAAAGACAGAAAAAGAAAAAGCGGCATACTTCTTCCGGTTACATCATTACCGTCAAAGCATGGTATAGGATGCTTTTCAAAAGAAGCATATGCGTTTGTAGATTTTTTAAAGGAAGCCGGACAGAGTTACTGGCAGGTACTTCCTTTAGGACCAACCGGATACGGTGATTCGCCTTATCAGTCTTTCTCGACTTTTGCAGGTAATCCTTATCTTATCGATCTGGAAGAACTGATAGCTAAAAAATGGCTCAGTGAAAAAGAGTGTTCAAAAGTTGACTGGGGAAACGATAAACAAAAAACCGATTACGAGAAGATCTATAATAATCGTTTCAAATTATTAAAAAAAGCATATGCAAAAAGCAATATCGAAAACGATAAAGCATATAAAGATTTTGTAAAGAAAAATTCATTCTGGCTCGAAGACTATTCGCTCTTCATGGCGATCAAAGAAAAATATAAAGGAAAGAGTTATTCTCTCTGGGATGATGAACTTCGTCTTCATAAAAAGAAAGCGATCGATAAGATCAAAAACGATCCGAAGGTAAAAGCGGAAGCAGCATGCTATCGTTTTATACAGTATCTGTTTTTTGAACAGTGGAGCCGTTTAAAAAAATATGCAAATGAAAAAGGTATTGAAATAATCGGTGACATACCTATCTATGTTGCTTATGACAGTGCCGACAGCTGGTCGCATCCTGAACTGTTCCAGTTTGACAGCAAGGGATTTCCTATTGCAGTTGCAGGCTGTCCTCCCGATTATTTTTCTGCAACGGGACAATTATGGGGCAACCCTTTATATAAATGGGATTATCACGCAAAGACAGGATTTGCATGGTGGCTTAAGAGAATAGAATTTTGTTTCGATCTTTATGATGTTGTTCGTATCGATCACTTCAGAGGATTTGAAGCATATTATTCAATACCTTACGGTGATCCTACAGCAGAATTCGGACACTGGGAAAAGGGACCGGGCTACGAACTTTTCAGAGTGATGAAAGAAAAGCTGGGAGAGAAAAATATCATCGCAGAAGATCTGGGTTTTCTTACGGCCGGCGTAAAACGTCTTGTAAAGCGTACGGGATATCCGGGAATGAAGATACTTGAATTTGCTTTTGACAGCGCAGAGGATAATGATTATCTTCCGCATAATTATGATAAGAACTGTGTGGTATATACGGGAACACATGATAATGATACAGCTATCGGATGGTATAAGACGCTGGCAAAAAAAGATCAGGTTTTTGCACGTGAATATATGGGCATAAAAAGTGCAAAGCAGATCGGTTATGAACTGATAAGACTGGCTCTGGGCAGTGTAGCCGATACGGCGATAATACCGCTTCAGGATTATCTGGAACTGGGAAGCGAAGCCAGGATCAATACGCCTTCTACTTTGGGAAACAACTGGAACTGGCGTATGAAGGAAGGCGCATTTAATCCTCAGCTTGCGGCACGTATAAGAAAAATGTCAGAGCTTTACGGACGCTGCTGATCCAAGCTGACGGAAGACAGGTAGGAATTACTGTAGTGTCTGTCTTCGGTAACATCTTCTTTAAACCAGGCGGGGGGCGTAAAGCTCTCCGCTTCTTCTATGGAGGGAAATTCCACTTCGGCTATGATAAGGGGAGCAAAGGCTCCTTCAAAGATATCCAGTTCGATGGTGAGAGAAGTATCTTTTATCGGGATGAGATATCTTTTTTTGCAGATGATATTTCCGTCGGCCTTGGTTATGAGATGCTCATAAGCCTCGCGGTTAAGAGGCAGATTATATTCTTCACGGGCCAGAAAACCTTTGCCCTTGTAGGTCATATAATACTCATCATCCTGTCTGCGGACCCGGATAACGGGATCGGTGTTCAGATAACCCTGCTCGATAAGATGAAAAGGATAGCTTTCCAGATCCGAGGGTAATTCCGTAATAAGAAATTTGCGTTCTATTTCCATTTCGGTGCTCCTTTTTAATATTTCCATAATATGTTATAATTATACATCAGCGGCCTGCAATGGGTCAAAAAATTTCGAAAAAAGCCATAAATATCCGCTCGCTATGCGTATGGATATCAGAAGGGCTTGAAGGGGATAAGTCTTGAAGGAAGAACAGTTTGCGCAGTGCATGTCACGTATTGCAAAAGGTGATAAGGATGCCCTGAGAGAAATATATGAAGAGTATATGGGCTATCTTTATTCGGTGGTATACGGCGTTTTAGGGCACAGGGAAACGGCAGAGGATGTTACCAGTGAAGTGTTTTTGCGTATCTGGAATACAGCCGATAAATTCAAGCCCGGGGGAGGCCATAAAGCATATCTGGCGACCATAGCCAGAAATATGGCCATAGATGAACTCAGGAAGCATAAACGGGAAGTCCTGATGAGCGGTGACACGACAGATGAGGATGACAGCGGCGGGCCGGATGAAATAGGCAGGGCGGCGTCCGATGATACGGGACCGGAAGAAGAAGTCATCCAGGACATGAGCCTTAAGGAGGCGCTGGATAAATTAAAACCGGCGGAACGCGAAGTAGTGAGTATGAAGATCCTTTCGGAGATGACATTCCAGGAAATATCGAATGCATTGCAGATACCGATGGGAACAGTAACCTGGAGATATCAGGCAGCTATCAAAAAGCTGAAGAGGTGCGGTTATGAATAAAAATCTTGAAAGTGAATATCAGAATATGATCCGTGCCGAAGTGCCGGATATATGGGATAAGATAGAGGCGAAGATCGATGCACAGGAAGCACAGAAGAAGATCGTGCCCATGAAAAAGAAATCTTCGCGCTGGAAATATTATGTGATACCTGCGGCAGCAGCGCTGCTGTGTGTTGCGATCGCGGTACCCGTACTGTTTAACGCAGGTAAAAGCGGAGCAACTGCCACATCAGAAGGTACAGCGAATTCCGTAAGACCTGCGGCTGCAACGGCGGGCGGTGATTCCAAGGGAGAAGCTGATTTTTATATGGCCGCAGCAGACAGCTCTGCGGGAGATGTGGAATCCTGTGACGAGATGAGCTATGCCGAAGAGACCTGTAATGAAGCGGCAGATTATGAAGAAGCTGAATCATTAGGAATGAACGATAACAGGGAGAAGACTCAGGGACAGGCTTCATACGGCGATACCAGCTCCCTGGTGGGGCCGCAGGCCACCGGAGAAAGGGCAGATGACAGTGGCGAAGAAATGGCGGATGATGAGACGGAAGAATCTTTAAAAGGGACCGTCTTTACCATGATCACCGGCGGCGGTATACCCAGAGAACTGATCGAGAAAGCAGTTCAGGCTTTGGGACTTAAGATCAGCGAATATGATCCTGCACAGAACCTGTATAAGATAGCATCCGATTACGAGCTTGATGAGGACACCATAAAAGATATCGCCAAAAAGCTCATGGAAAGCGGATTTGTAAAGGAGCTGATCTTAGGCGACTGATATCAGATTATGCGGTTACGTTTTTCGCCTCTTAAAAAGGCAGTGATATTCTCATAAGCTTCCGTAACAACGCGCCTGCGGGCTTCCAGACTGCCCCAGGCCATATGGGGGGTGATGATGAGACGTTCACTGTCTTTTATGCTGTTTAAAGGATTGTTTACGGAGATGGGTTCGCCCTCGACGACATCAAGACCGGCAGCGGATATTACACCGTCATTAAGTGCTTCGGTAAGGGCTTTATTATCTACGACGCCTCCGCGGGCAACATTAATGAGTATAGCCGAACTCTTCATCAGCTTTAATGTATCCGCATTGATCAGATGCCGGGTGGCTTTGGTAAGAGGGCAGTGCAGTGAAACGTAATCGCTCTGAGATAAGAGCTCTTCAAGGGGAAGCTGTTCATAGCCTTCATCACGTTTACTGCCGGTAGTGGAAGCCCAGATGACCCTGCAGCCGAAAGCGGAGGCTACGGCAGCGACCTTTCTTCCTATGTTGCCCATGCCGACTACGCCCCAGGTTTTGCCGGCCAGGTCATAGAAGGTATTATGGAAGTGCGTAAAGCCCTCCTGAGCGGCCCAGGAGCCGTTTTTGACATAATCATCATAGTAGGGCAGGTGCTCGCCCAGATAGAGCGCCAGAGCGAAAGTATGCTGCACTACAGAGGGCGTGCTGTAATCACTGATGTTGCAGACGGCGATACCTCTTTCGCGGCAGTAGTTTATATCGACATTGTCATAGCCGGTCGCAAACTGCGCTATGAGTTTTACCTTTGAAGCATCCTTTAAGGTGTGGCGGCTTAAGGGCATTTTGTTGGCGATTATTATGTCCGCATCTTTAACACGCTCTGCGACCTGGATCACTTTGCTGTTTTCGTATATGGTGACATCGCCAAGTTCTTTTAAAAGATCCACGCTGACGTCCATGCCTATTGTTCCGCGTTCAAGGATGACTATGTTCATTATTGCGCTCCCGTATATGAAAGATTATCCGCCCGGCAATAAAAGTATTCCGGCGAATGCGTTTATTATATAGCCGGGACCGGTGCATGGCAAGCCGGTTTTTGCTCTTGACGCAGTGTGGTATAATATTTGATGTCATCCTGAGCGAAGCGAAGGATCTTGAGGAGGAGGATTATGAAAAAGAGAGAATTAATTAAAAAAGCTATACTGGCAATAGGTACCATAGCCTGCCTGGGGCTGGCAGGATGTGACAACGGAGGATCGTCCAGAGGCCAGATACAGGATAACAGCGGTGAAGACGGACCTGATCCCGATGCTCCCGTTGAAACGCCTACTGTCGGGGAGGATCCCGGCGTTGTAGCTGTTGGATCGGATGTTGCGCCCGAAACCATAGACCATACATCGAAGAAAGCACTGCTTGAATTTGCGGCCGGGGAATGGATTCTGACTGACGAAGCCAGCGGGGAGGATTACGGCGTATTTACCATAGCAGAAGACGGAAGCTGTGAGTTTAAGCTTATAGGAGAAAATGACGTATGCAAGGGTAAGCTGTCATTTGAAAAAGACTATCACCCGGAGACAAAGATCCTTAACCGCTATGAATTGGGTTTTGATCTTATTCCGGAATCTTTCAATGTGCAGACAGCTATAGGAAACAGCAGCGGGTATTTCCATATCACACAGTCCGTGGGCGAAGACCTTATGTATCTTGAGGAGGCCGGCAACGGTGCTTCTTACATCGCATACCAGGTGTTCAATAACCCGGATAATGATGATTATTATGATACGCAGTGGGTATTCCACCGTGAAAATAAGGTTACCGATACCGGTGAATATGAAAAGCTTCAGCAGTCGTATGCGTTTGTATGGGGAAGAAAAGGAGACGAAGTCCTTTTACAATGGCTCGATCCCATAACCTTTGATGATGAAAACGAATATACCGGATATAAATTTACGGGAGCTGTTTTTGATGAGAGCCAGAACCCCGGAGCCATGTGGTATCCTTTGACCGACGGGATCGATCTGTCTTATGTTTTTCATGAGCAGAAATTCAACGCCGTATATCCTGCCGGAATATATGAGATCTATACCGATGACTACGGATATGTAGCGCAGGTATTTGAAACTGACAGGGCGGCATACGGCGTATACGAGATCATGCCGGGAAACCAGGATATATCCTATGAAGGCGTGACACTGACCATCAACGGACAGTCACATACCCTTGAGGAGATAGGAAATGTCGGTAACCGTATCGAGAATGTTGAAGTGTTTGGTGATCATGCGATAGTAGAGGCTCATTTAAATCCTCATCGTTCCGTATATACCATTCTGGATATGCGTTCATTCTGGCCGGTAAACACTATTGCGGGCGGGACATTTCTGTATGATGAGAAAGTCTGGGATTCATTCTATTCCGATATGAACCAGGTATTTGATTATGAAGGAGAACTTGTATACGAGGTAGACGGGACCGAGATAGTCGGGCTGTCTTTTACGGACAACGGATCAAAGATAAAGATCGAATACTGGAAAGATGATTACGAGACCGTTTATGAAGAAGAGATAGAAAGGCCCGAATGTGTGAACGCACCTGTATATGCTTATGCAGATTACAGACGTCACATGACTGCCGGGACCTGGGCAGATTTTATAAAGTATGCTCCCGAAGATTCACTTTTCATGGTCATGGTCAATCCACCTGAAGATGAAGTATGGGATTATTTTATGCCGCAGCAGATCGGAGACGGCGGAAGTGATCTGGTGTATGCAATATCGCTTCAGGATGATACCGGCTTTGGATTTGGCGGGGGAGATTCCATCACATTGAATAAGGGCGAGATAACCGCATACAGCATGACTGTTCCTGAGGGGATGCCTGAGTACACTTTATATGCGGTTGCACCCGGAAACAAAAAAGCCGCGTGGGAAGTTTATATGATAAGCGGTAAGGATAATACATGCTGGATGTTTGGCGATAAGGAATAATAAGGAGGTGCGTATGAAGAAAGGATTGGGAAGCGGAGCTTTTCTGGTGATACTGATAATATCGGTATTGGTTGTGGTACTCCTGGCTGTGTGGTCTGCAAAACAGGATGTAGCGGAAGTCGAGAAGATCAAGCAGGCCGAAGTGATCCAGGAACAGAAGACCGAAGAACTGGGCGATGCCATGCAGGGTATCAAAGCCGATATAGAGCAGGGCTATGAGGACCTGGACAGCCAGATAAGTGAGTAAAGAGGAATAGGGTGCAATGTCAGCTGAAAGAAAGAAAAAGTCTGTCAATATACCTGATGCCGAAGAACGCTACGAGTTTATCTGGCCGGGGAAAAGAAAGTGCATAGAAGAAGCGGAACGTGTATGTGAAGAAAGAATGGTATATGATCCCGGAAACAGTTACAGGGCGGAGGATACCGGAAATCTTTACATTGAGGGCGATAATCTTACCGCATTGAAACTGCTGGAAGATGAATATGCGGGCAGGATCAAGATGATCTATATCGATCCTCCGTATAATACAGGCAGCGATCATATATACATGGACAGGTTCACGGCGGAAGAGGGAAGTGCAAAAGTCAGTGCCAGCGGAAGATCGCATGCCGCATGGTGCTCGATGATATATCCCAGATTATACGCTGCACGCAGGCTTTTATCCGAAGACGGAGTTATATTTATCTCGATCGATGATAATGAAGAATTCAATCTAAAAAAGATATGTGAAGAGATCTTTGGCGAAGCTAACCGCGTGGGTGAAGTCATAAGGAAAACCAAGTCGATGACGGCTGATGACGGCAGCGGTTTTAATCTTCAGCATGAGCTTTTGCTGATCTATGCAAAGGATAAAAGCAGGCTCCGGCTGAAGGGCGAGAAAAAAGCTTTTGCAAATTATTCGAATCCCGATAACGATCCGAAAGGCGACTGGTGCGCGGGCGATCCCAGTGCAAGGAGCGGCGGGCCTACCACATATTTTGAGATCGAGAATCCGTATACCCATAAAAAGGATCTGCCTCCTTCGGGACGGTACTGGGCGTTCTCAAAAGAAAGCCTTAAGCGTTATATCGAAGAAGGAAAGATAAAGTTTAAAGAAAACTACCGCGACAATGAGAGAGGCTTTATCTTTAAGCGATACAAGGCAGATGCAAAAAGTCAGTTTGAGCCTGTACACAGCCTGTTTGCGGTGGAGAATGAATATATGAACCAGTCTGCTACGGTTGAGCTTCGAAAGATATTCGGGAGCGATGTGTTCAGTTATCCCAAGCCTGTAGCTTATATACAGAAGCTTGTCCAATACAGTACCGGCGAAGGGGATATTGTGCTGGATTTCTTTTCGGGAAGCGCCACTACCGCACAGGCTGTGATGGAGCAGTGCGCGGAGGACGGTCTTAAAAGAAACTTTATAATGGTGCAGCTGCCGGAAGAAGTAGATAAAAAAAGAAACGCATATAAAGAGGGTTATAAAACTCTCTGTGATGTGGGAAGAGAGCGTATAAGGCTTGTTGCGGAAAGTCTTGAAAGCGGCATGGATTGCGGCTTTAAAGCATACAGGATAGAAAATTAAAAAAAGTTCTTGACAAATTGTAAAGATAGGTCTATTTTAGTTTCATAATTTGATAAAGCAAACGAACGAAGGCGTTCCGAATCGATCGGAGCGCCTTCTTTTTTTGCAGATTAAAAATGTTAAGGAAAAAGAGAGAGGAGGAATAAAGTATCATGAGTGAGAATTTCAACGTGGAGGAGATGTTCGGTAAGAATGTATTCACCATCGAGAAGATGCGTTCACTTCTGCCCAGAGCGGTATACAAGGAAGTGCGCAAGGTGATGGCAGAGGGCGGCGAGCTGTCGCGTGCATCTGCTGATGTAGTGGCCAAGGCTATGAAGGACTGGGCTGTAGAGCAGGGAGCTACACATTATACACACTGGTTCCAGCCTCTTACCGGTATCACCGCTGAGAAGCATGACTCATTTGTAACCCATCCCGATGAGGAAGGCAGAATGCTTCTTGAGTTCTCCGGCAAGGAACTGATAAAGGGTGAACCCGATGCATCTTCATTCCCTTCAGGCGGTCTTCGTGCTACTTTCGAAGCAAGAGGTTATACCGCATGGGATATTACCTCACCCGCATTCATCAAAGAGGATGCTACCGGAAAGATCCTCTGCATACCTACAGCATTCTGCTCATATACAGGTGAGGCACTTGATAAGAAGACACCGTTACTTCGTTCCGAAGAAGCTGTAAGCCAGCAGGCACTGCGTATAGTAAAGCTTTTCGGCAACACCACAGCAAAGAAAGTAACCGCTTCCGTAGGTCTTGAGCAGGAATACTTCCTGGTAGACCGTGAGAAATATTTAAAGAGAGAAGACCTGATCTTCGCAGGACGTACACTTTTCGGTGCACCCGCACCCAAGGGACAGGAACTTGAGGATCATTACTTCGGAGCAATACGTGAGCGTATCGGTGCTTACATGAAGGATCTGAACATTGAACTCTGGAAGCTCGGAGTTACCGCTAAGACCCAGCATAACGAAGTGGCACCCGCACAGCATGAGCTGGCACCCATCTATGAAGACGATAACGTGGCAGTAGATCATAATCAGCTGGTTATGGAGACCATGAAGAAAGTTGCAGGACGTCACGGACTTACCTGCCTGCTTCATGAGAAACCCTTCGCTGGCGTTAACGGATCAGGTAAGCATGACAACTGGTCACTGATCACCGATAACGGTGTGAACCTTTTAGATCCCGGTCTTACACCCAACGATAACATCCAGTTCCTTCTGGTTCTGGCCTGCCTGGTAAAGGCAGTTGATGAGCATGCAGATCTGCTCCGCCAGTCTGCAGCCGACGTAGGAAACGATCACCGTCTGGGAGCTAACGAGGCACCTCCTGCAATAATATCAATGTTCCTTGGCGATCAGCTTCAGGACGTTGTAGAGCAGCTGGTATCCACCGGAACTGCCAAGAAGTCAAAGAAGAGCGGAAAGCTGGAGACAGGCGTATCTACTCTTCCCGATCTGGATAAGGATGCAACAGACCGTAACCGTACTTCACCTTTTGCATTCACCGGTAACAAGTTTGAGTTCCGTATGGTAGGTTCAAACGATTCCGTTGCAGGACCCAACACCGTACTCAATGCTATCGCAGCAGAAGCATTCTGCGAAGCAGCAGACCGTCTGGAGAAGGCAAAGAACTTTGATAAAGAAGTACATGATATCATCAAAGAGTACCTTACCGATCATCAGAGGATCATCTTCAACGGTGACGGATATTCTCAGGAATGGGTTGAGGAAGCAGCAAGAAGAGGACTTCCCAACATCCGTTCAATGGTAGAGGCAGTTGATGCGCTTCTTACAAAGAAGAACGTTAAGATGTTTGAGAAATTCAAGATCTTTACGAAGGCAGAGCTGGCATCCAGAGCAGAAGTTACCTACGAGACCTATTCAAAGACCATCAACATCGAAGCGCTTACGATGATCGATATGTCCAAGAAGCAGATAATACCTGCAGTTATGGCATATAGCGGAAAGCTTGCAGATACTCTCCTGGCAGTTAAGGAAGCAGGCGGCGATGTGAGCGTTATCAAAGAAAGCCTTAAGAATGTAACGGAGAAACTTGCTGAGATGAAGGCAGCTCTTGATAAGCTTGAGAAAGATCTTGAGAAAGCAGCTGCGATCACCGATGAAAAGAAGCATGCATTCTTCTATAAGGATACCATCTTCACTGATATGAGCGCACTTCGTGCTCCGGCAGATGCACTGGAGATGATGGTCGATAAGAAGATGTGGCCGTTACCTACTTACGGAGATATGTTATTTGAAGTATAAGAAAAGATTCTTCGCTTCGCTCAGAATGACATAAAGTAAGGTGACATTCTGAGAAACGTAAAAACCCGGTGTCATTCTGAGGAGCATAAAACCCCGGTGTCATTCTGAGGAGCGCAGCGACGAAGAATCTTACATAGAGTAAATTTTGACAAAGGCGTCAAAAGGAGAGGATCTCTTTTTGGCGTCTTTGTTTTGTGAGTACAAAAATACACACACAAAAAAGAAATGAAGAGAGGAGCTTTACAACAATGGAAGAAAGTCAGCAGCAGGGTTTATACAGAAAAGAATTTGAGCATGACAACTGCGGTATAGGCGCCGTGGTTGATATCAAAGGAAAGAAGAGCCATGCTACAGTAGAAAATGCACTGAGGATAGTTGAAAACCTCGAACACCGCGCCGGAAAAGATGCAGAAGGAAAGACGGGAGACGGCGTGGGTATTTTATTGCAGATCTCCCATAAGTTCTTTAAAAAGCACAGTGGTCTCGAACTTGGGGAGGAAAGAGACTACGGTATCGCACAGCTTTTTATGCCTCAGACGGAGCTTAAGCGCGCCCAGGCTAAGAAGATGTTCGAAGTTATAATCGAGAAAGAAGGGCTTAAGTTAATAGGCTGGAGAGAAGTGCCCTCCTGTCCAGAAGTGCTGGGACAGAGAGCGCTCGACTGCATGCCTCATATCATGCAGGCGTTTATCGAGAGACCTGAAGATGTTGAGAAAGGTCTGGCCTTTGACAGGAAGCTTTACATAGCAAGAAGAGAATTTGAACAGAGTAATGATAATACCTATGTAGTATCAATGAGCAGCAGGACCATAGTTTATAAGGGTATGTTCCTTGTCGGCCAGCTGCGTACTTTCTTTAAGGATCTGCAGGATAAGGATTATGAATCCGCTATCGCTGTGGTCCATTCACGTTTTTCAACGAATACAAATCCCAGCTGGGAGAGAGCACATCCCAACCGTTTCATAGTACATAACGGTGAGATCAATACCATCCGCGGCAATGCAGATAAGATGCTGGCACGTGAAGAGAACATGGACAGCGAGTTCCTTAAGGAAGACCTGCATAAGGTGCTGCCTGTTGTCAACCGTGACGGTTCCGATTCATCAATGCTGGATAACACTCTGGAGTTCCTGGTAATGAGCGGAATGGAACTGCCTCTTGCGGCAATGATCTGTATCCCTGAGCCCTGGGCAAACAATGATACCATTTCCCAGGAGATAAGGGATTTCTATCAGTATTACGCAACCATGATGGAGCCCTGGGACGGACCTGCATCCATACTTTTCTCCGATGGTGATATAGTGGGTGCTATATTGGACAGAAACGGTCTGCGTCCTTCCAGATATTATATAACCGATGATGACAAGCTTATCCTTTCATCGGAAGTAGGCGTGCTTCCCATAGAGGAGGAGCACATAGTATTGAAAGAACGTCTGCATCCCGGAAAGCTTCTGCTGGTAGACACGCTGCAGGGCAGGGTTATAGACGATCATGAATTAAAAGAGCGTTATGCCCACGCACATCCTTACGGTGAGTGGATCGACAGCAACATGCTTTCACTTAAGGATATCCACATTCCTAATATAAGGACTATTGAATACCAGCCGGAGGAGAGAGCGAGACTGCAGAAGGCCTTTGGATATACCTTTGAGCAGTACCGTACTTCCATATTAAATATGGCGCTTAACGGTGGTGAAGGGATTGCAGCAATGGGCTGCGATACTCCGCTGGCAGTGCTTTCAAAAGAAGACAGACCGCTGTTTGATTACTTCAAGCAGATGTTCGCGCAGGTAACCAATCCCCCCATCGATGCTATACGTGAGGAGATAGTTACGGCAACAACCGTTTATGTAGGACGTGACGGAAACCTTCTGGAGCCTGCTCCGGAAAACTGCCATGTGCTTAAGATAAACAACCCCATACTGACCAACACCGA
This sequence comes from uncultured Lachnospiraceae bacterium, assembly GCA_947169935.1. Taxonomy (GTDB): domain Bacteria; phylum Bacillota; class Clostridia; order Lachnospirales; family Lachnospiraceae; genus NK4A136. The sequence goes on along the minus strand of CAMVRS010000054.1, from coordinate 9,660 downwards.
CCTTCTTAAGATAAAACATATCAACCATGAAGGCTTTAAGGCAGGAGTTGTATCAACATTATTCTATAAGTCAACGAAGCTGGAGCGTGCTATCGACAGACTCTTTGTTGATGTTGATAAGGCATACCGTGACGGAGTAAACCTCCTGATATTATCAGACCGCGGCGTAGATGAAAACCATCTGGCTATACCTTCACTGCTGGCAGTTTCCGCTGTGCACCAGCATCTGGTACAGACCAAGAGACGTACTTCACTTGCTATAATCCTTGAGAGCGGTGAGCCCAGAGAGGTACATCATTTTGCAACGCTTTTAGGTTTCGGTGCAAGTGCCATCAATCCTTATCTGGCATTGGATACCATTCATGAGCTGATCGACAACAACATGCTCAATAAGGATTATTATGCTGCAGTTGATGATTACAATCATGCAGTACTTTCCGGTATCGTAAAGATAGCCTCAAAGATGGGTATCTCCACGATACAGTCTTATCAGGGTTCAAAGATCTTCGAAGCAGTAGGCGTTTCGAAGGAAGTTATAGATAAGTATTTCAGCGGTACCATAAGCCGTGTGGGCGGTATCACGCTTCAGGATCTGGAAAGATCGGTAGACCGTCTGCATTCGAAAGCATTTGATCCCCTTGGACTTTATACCGATCTGACCCTGGATTCCATCGGTGCACACAAGATGCGCAGCCAGGGAGAGCAGCACAGATACAATCCTGCAACCATACATCTGCTGCAGTATTCAACCAGGACCGGTGATTACAATAAGTTTAAGGAATATACCGCAAAGGTAGATGCAGAAAATCACGGAAACTTAAGAGGACTGCTGGATTTCAAGTATGCGGAAAATCCTATAAGCATAGATGAAGTTGAATCCGTTGATGAGATAGTAAAGCGCTTTAAGACCGGCGCTATGAGCTACGGTTCAATATCACAGGAAGCACATGAGACTCTTGCGATTGCAATGAACCACCTGCACGGGAAATCAAATACCGGTGAAGGCGGTGAGAGCGATGAGCGTATCGAATCCGCAGGAAGCGATAATGACCGCTGCTCAGCCATCAAGCAGGTAGCCAGCGGACGTTTCGGTGTTACCAGTTCCTATCTGGTATCCGCAAAAGAGATACAGATAAAGATGGCGCAGGGAGCTAAGCCCGGTGAAGGTGGACATCTTCCCGGAAAGAAAGTTTATCCCTGGATCGCAAAGACCAGACATTCAACTCCCGGCGTAAGCCTTATTTCGCCCCCGCCTCATCATGATATCTATTCGATAGAGGATCTGGCGCAGCTGATCTATGACCTAAAGTGCGCTAACCGTTATGCGGATATTTCCGTAAAGCTGGTTTCCGAAGCGGGCGTAGGTACCATAGCTGCCGGCGTTGCAAAGGCAGGCGCACAGGTAATACTTATCTCCGGTTATGACGGAGGTACGGGTGCAGCTCCCCGTTCATCCATACATCATGCAGGACTTCCCTGGGAGCTGGGTCTTGCGGAAACGCATCAGACACTGATACAGAACGGCTTGAGAAGCCGTGTGCGTATAGAGACAGACGGTAAGCTTATGAGCGGCCGCGACGTAGTTGTAGCAGCTCTGCTGGGTGCAGAAGAATTCGGTTTTGCTACCGCTCCCTTAGTAACCATGGGCTGCGTGATGATGAGAGTATGTAATCTGGATACCTGCCCTGTTGGTGTGGCTACCCAGAATCCCAAGCTTCGTCAGAGATTCACAGGCAATCCTGAATATGTTGAGAACTTCATGCGTTTTATCGCACAGGAGATGCGTGAATATATGGCTAAGCTGGGTGTGCGCAGCGTAAACGAGCTCGTCGGCCGTACCGATCTGCTGGTGCGTGATCCCGGAGTGGGCTGCCCTCACGAAGGCGGCGTGGATCTTTCCGCTGTGCTTCACGGCTGCGAGAGCCAGACCTTTGATCCTAAAGCTGTATATGACTTTAAGCTGGAAGATACGAAGGATATAAAGGAGCTTCTCAAGAAGTGCAAAAAGGCTGTGGAAGGCGGAGAGAAGCTTGAGATAAATATCGATGTAACGAATACCGACAGGACCTTCGGTACTATCCTGGGCAGTGAGATAACCAGGAAGCATAAGGAAGGGCTTGACGACGACAGTATAGTAGTACACTGCAACGGAGCCGGCGGACAGAGCTTTGGTGCGTTCATTCCCAAGGGACTTACCCTTGAACTTACAGGTGATTCCAACGATTACTTCGGCAAGGGCCTGTCAGGCGGTAAGCTTATAGCTAAAGTGGCACCCGGTGCAAAGTATAAACCCGAAGAAAACGTTATAGTCGGTAACGTAGCACTTTATGGTGCAACCAGCGGATATGCGTTCATAAACGGTGTTGCAGGCGAGCGTTTCGCAGTACGTAATTCCGGTGCGCATGCAGTAGTAGAAGGCGTTGGTGAGCACGGATGTGAGTACATGACCGGCGGACGTGTGGTAGTCCTTGGCCACACCGGCAAGAACTTTGCTGCAGGTATGAGCGGCGGCGTTGCTTATGTGCTGGACGAGGAAAACGTACTTTATAAAAACCTCAATAAAGAAATGATCTCTCTTGAAAAAGTTGAGAACAAGTATGATATCCAGGAGCTCAAGGGTCTTATCGAGGCTCATGTGGCTGCTACGGGATCGGCTATAGGAAAGAGAGTGCTTGATGACTTTGACAACATGCTCCCCCATTTTAAGAAGCTGATACCTCACGAGTATAAGAAGGTGATGAGCCTTTCAACAACACTCGAGGAAAAAGGTTTATCGGCAGAAGAAGCACAGATGGAAGCATTTCTTAAATTACACGGGGAGGGCTGAGACAATGGGAAAAGCAACAGGATTTTTAGAATATGAAAGAGAGCAGGGAGCAGTAGTTCCCGAGAAGGAAAGAATAAAGAATTTTAAAGAGTTCCACGGAAGACTCAATATTGAAAAGCAGCGCGAGCAGGCTGCAAGATGTATGGCCTGCGGCGTACCTTTCTGTCAGTACGGACAGATGATAAGCGGAATGGCAAGCGGCTGCCCGCTGCATAACCTGGTACCCGAGACAAACGATCTGGTATACATGGGAAATCTGGAGCAGGCTTACAGACGTCTTTCAAAGACGCATCCCCTGCCGGAATTTACCTGCCGTGTATGCCCCGCGCTCTGCGAAGCTGCATGTACCTGTAATTTAAACGGCGATCCGGTTTCTACCAAGGAAAATGAGAAAGCCATTATAGAAGCAGCATTTAAAGAAGGCTGGGTGCAGCCTATCATTCCGAAGGTAAGAAGCGGCAAGAGTGTGGCTGTTATAGGAAGCGGACCTTCCGGACTTTCTGCAGCAGTTATGCTTAACAGAAGGGGACACAATGTGACCGTATACGAAAGAAGCGACCGTATAGGCGGACTTCTGAGATACGGTATCCCCAATATGAAACTTGAGAAGAACGTGATCGACAGACGTGTTGCTCTTATGGAGCAGGAAGGCGTTAAGTTTATCACAGGAGTTAATGTAGGCGTTGATATCACTGCGGAAGAACTTAAGAAGCAGTATGATGCTGTAGTGCTCTGCTGCGGAGCTTCAAATCCCAGGGATATAAACGCTCCCGGAAGGGATGCGGAAGGCATCTACTTTGCAGTTGATTTTCTTGGCAAGGTGACCAAGGCACTGCTTGATTCCGATTTTGAGAATCCTCCTTATGAACTGGCAAAGGATAAGGACGTTATAGTCATAGGCGGTGGTGATACCGGTAACGACTGTGTAGGTACTGTTATAAGGCTTGGTGCAAAGAGCGTAAAGCAGCTGGAGATGATGCCCTGCCCTCCGAAGGAGCGTACAGCAAACAATCCCTGGCCCGAATGGCCGAAGGTCCTCAAGACGGATTACGGCCAGGAAGAAGCTATAGCCGTATTCGGCAGCGATCCCAGGATCTATACCACTACCGTTAAGGAATTCATCAAGGATAAGAAAGGCAAGCTTAAGGAAGCTGTGCTCGTTAAGCTTAAGGCGCAGAAGGATGAGAAGAGCGGACGTATGATGATGGTACCCATAGAGGGCAGCGAGGAAAAAGTTCCCTGCCAGCTGGTACTGATCGCCGCAGGTTTCCTGGGAAGCCAGAAGTATCTCACGGATGCTTTTGCTGTTGAGACAGATGCACGCAGCAATATAAAGACTGCTGCAGGTGAGTATGCAAGTTCCGTGCCCGGAGTTTTTGCAGCAGGTGATGTACGCCGCGGACAGTCCCTTGTGGTATGGGCAATCTATGAAGGCCGTGAAGCAGCCAGAGCCGTTGATAAGGCGTTGATGGGTTATTGATTTTTTTCTCCTCCGATCATGGGGACGGTTCTCTGATTGGCCCGAAAACATGGGCTTTTGCCCGGATCAAAAGGTGTTTTTGGGGCAAAATCAACCGCAGAACCGTCCCCCTGATCGTTAATGATCGGGAGGCGTATTATGAAAAACAATCTTGTAAAAGCTGCGGCAGTGGTGCCGGAACTTAAGGTGGGAGATACAGACTATAATTTACTTCAGATGAGCAGAGTCCTTAATGAACTTTCGGACTGTGCTCTTGTTGTATTTCCTGAGTTATCGATCACAGGGTATACCTCTGCGGATCTTTTCTTAAGTGATACTCTTTTGAATGAGGGCGAGAGTGCGCTCATCAGGCTTGCCGGAGAAACAGCAGATACATCGCAGACTATAGTTACTGGTGTGCCTGTAAGGTATAAGAACTGCCTGTTTAACTGCGGTGCTGTTTTATCGCAGGGGAAGATAAAAGCACTGATACCCAAATCTTATCTTCCGAATTATTCGGAATTCTATGAATGCCGATGGTTTGAGAGCGGAAGAAATCTGAAGGGTAAAAGTATCCGCATAGGTGATGACGAGGTACCCTTTGGCGTTGATATACTGCTTGAGGACATCGGCAGTGGCGCTGTGCTGGGAGTGGAGATATGTGAGGATCTGTGGGTGCCGGATAAGCCCAGTACACACGCAGTTTTGGGCGGGGCGAATATCATCGCTAATCTTTCTGCTTCGGATGAGCTGATAGGAAAGCAGGAATACAGATCGCAGCTTGTTAAGCAGCAAAGCGGATCTTGTGTGTGCGCATATATCTATGCATCTTCGGGAACCAATGAGAGCAGTACGGATATGGTCTTTTCCGGGCATACTATCATCGCGCAGAACGGAAGTGTGCTTCAGGAAAGCATCTTCCCGGATTATCCGCATGTACAGACTGCGCTTATCGATACGGGAATGATAATGCATGACAGGAGACGTCAGAATACTTTTGAAAATGCAGAGGATGAGAACTACCGCAGGATAGAAGTAAATATGCCTGCTGTGGGAGCTTCCGAAGCTGGCATAGAAGAACTGGCTGAAATATTAAAGGCACAGGAATATCCCATAGCAAGAAATCCCTTTGTGCCTTCGGATGATAATACAAGGAATGAAAGATGCAAGAAGATACTGCGGATACAGGCAAACGGTCTTGCCACTAGAGTGCGGGCTACAGGTATCAAAAATCTTATCATCGGTATATCGGGAGGACTGGACTCTACTCTGGCTCTGCTGGTCTGTGCAGAGGCAAAGAAACTGATAAATGATATACGCATCATAGGATATACCATGCCGAATGAAGGTAATACCTCAGGCCTGACTTATGATAACGCAACGAAGCTGATGGAGCTTTTATGTGATGAGGTTCATGATATACCGATCAAGGAAGGTGTTGATCTGCATCTGTCCCAGCTGGGGCATGAAAAGGAATATCAGGGAGAAGGCGATGTGACTTACGAGAATGCCCAGGCAAGGATGAGGACATATCTTCTTATGGATGCGGCAAATATGAAGAACGGTCTGGTAGTAGGTACGGGAGATCTCTCTGAACTGGCTCTTGGCTGGTGTACCTATAACGGTGATCACATGTCCATGTATGCAGTGAATGCATCGGTTCCCAAGACACTGGTTAAGTTCATATGCAAGTCGTATGCATATATTTGTGAGAGCAGTGATTTGAAAGAAGCATTGCTTTCTATCTGTGAAACGCCTATCTCTCCGGAGCTTACGCCCAGTGCCGGCGGACAGATCGCACAGAAAACAGAAGAGAAGATAGGTAAATATGACCTTAATGATTTTTTCCTGTATTACACTCTGCGTTATGGTTTTGAACCTGCCAGATCGGCAGCTTATGCACTGCGGGCATATCCTGAATTAAGTGCGGCAGAAGTACGTGAAGCAGCCAGGAATTTCTTTAAGAGATTCTTTACCCAGCAGTTTAAGAGAAGCTGCTTACCGGACGGCCCCAAAGTGGGATCGGTAACGCTTTCGCCCCGCGGTGACTGGCGCATGCCAAGCGATGCATCCGCGGCACTGTGGCTTAAGGAACTGTGAGAACGCGGGGACGGTTCTTGCTGTCATGACACTTTCCTTAATGCGTATCGCATCAGGCATGATCACGGACACGCTCGATTCCGTCGCTAAGAGGCTCTACGAGCCTGCCCGGATTTTATGATACCGTCCGAAACCGGTCGATATTCGGAATCCATTCCTCATATCTCCCTTGCTCAGCCATCCGGGCTTCGCATTTCTGGTATATATAGCAGTCTCAAGAGCCTCTAAGCTCCTCCATAGGCGATCCGTGATTCACGCCTGACTGCTCTACGCAAAATAACATGAGGACAGCAAGAACCGTCCCCGTGTCCACAGCAATATCATGATTTAGAAAAGGGGGTTATTTATTATGGCAGCATTTGACAGGATAAAAAGCGGTATCCCGGAGATGGATAAGGCTCTGGATAACATACGTCTGGGAGATAACGTGGTATGGCGCGTTAATGATCTTTCGCAGTTTAAACTTTTTATGGAGCCGTATGTAAAACAGGCGATTGAGGATAAGCGTAACATCATCTATTTCAGGTTTGCATCCCATGAGCCGTTGATAGAAGAATGTCCGGAGGTAAAACTGGTAAACATCCCGCTTTCCCACCGTTTTGAAAACTTTACCGTAGATATCCATAACGTGATCGAAAAAGAAGGCTTCGATGCTTTCTATGTATTTGACTGCCTTTCCGAACTACAGACCGCATGGGCTACGGATCTTATGATGGGAAACTTTTTCCGTGTGACATGCCCTTTCTTGTTCATTCTTGATACGGTTGCATTTTTCCCTATCATCAGGGGGAAACATTCAACTCAAGCTGTAAACAAGATCCTCAATACAACACAGCTTTTCCTGGATGTATATTCGGATAAGAAGAATGTATATGTGCGTCCGGAAAAAGTCTGGAACAGGAATTCGGATACCATGTTTCTACCGCATACCTATGAGCCGGAAAGCGGAGAATTCAGGCCAATACATGACGGAGTTAAGTCCAGCAGGTTTTATCAGACCCTTGGACAGGCACAGAGATCGGCTGAGGAACAGCATTCGGATTCGTGGGACAGATTCTTTAACAAAGCCAAAGTGCTGTATGAGAACGGTGCTGACATAAGCGAAGACTGCGCTACGATATGCAATATCATGATGACCCGTGACGAGAAGATGCGTGAAATGGTAAAAAAACATTTTACGCCTCAGGATTATTTTGCGGTACGTGATCACATGGTGGGAACGGGTATGATAGGCGGAAAGGCCTGCGGAATGCTGCTGGCCCGCGCCATTATAAGAAATAATGAGCCTGATATCGCGGAAGTACTGGAGCCGCATGATTCCTTCTATGTGGGATCGGATATGTATTACACCTATATAGTTGATAATAACCTCTGGGATCTGCGGATAAAACAGCGCACTGAAGAAGGGTATTTTACGCTGGCGGAAGAGTTTGCCGGAAAGATAATGGAAGGAACTTTTTCCGAAGCAATGCGGGAACAGTTCGTAAGGATAATAGAGTATTACGGGCAGGATCCGTATATCATACGTTCCAGCAGTATACTGGAGGACGGTTTCGGAAACGCATTTGCGGGAAAGTACGAATCGGTATTCTGCATAAACCGCGGAAGTCTTGAAGAGAGGCTTGAAGAATTTGAAAAAGCCATAAAGATAGTATATGCAAGTTCCATGAGTCTTTCTGCACTGGACTATCGTAAAAGACGTGCGCTGGATAAACGAGATGAACAGATGGCGCTTCTGATACAGCGCGTTTCGGGATCATATTACGGTTCGTATTATATGCCCTGCGCTGCTGGCGTGGGATATTCATACAGCCCTTACAGGGTGATGAAGGATATAGATCCCACTGCAGGCATGCTTCGTCTTGTTATGGGACTTGGAACATCGGCTGTAGACAGGACAGAAGGTTCTTACCCCCGTATAGTCAATCTGGATATGCCGGAGAAGACATCATATTCTTCATCTGCGGATAAGCATAAATTCTCGCAGGGCAAAGCGGAAGTTATCGATATGACGGAGCACAGCCTTAAAAAGCTTCCTTTGGAAAATATCGCGCCGGAGATACCCAAGTATCTTGATAAGATACTTTTTGAACATGACTTTGATGCAGAGTCGCGTCTTTCCGAAATGGGAAGATGGCGTGAAGTAAAATTCATTTCCTGCAAAGGCCTGGTAGCAAATCAGACACTGATGGAGCAGATGAAGAGGATGCTTGCCTGCATTCAGTATGAATATGATTATCCCGTTGATACGGAGTTTACGATCAATATATCCGAGAACGGTGAGTACTCCGTGGATCTTTTGCAGTGCAGACCGCTTCAGGTACAAAAGGGAAAGGGCGGAACGGTAGTACCTGCGGATATCGCGGATGAAGATATTTTGCTTGAGAGCAAAGGTTCATCCATGGGTATGTGCAAGACTAATGAACTTGATATCATCGTCCTGGTGGATCCGGTTAAGTATTACAACATGCCATATAAAGATAAAGATCTTGTCGCAAAGCTCATATCAAAGATAAACGGACACTACAGGGATAAGAACAAACATATGATGCTCATAGTTCCGGGCAGGGTAGGTACAACATCGCCTGAACTGGGCGTACCGACTACGTTTTATGATATAAGCGCTTTCGAGGTGATCTGTGAGACAGAAGAATCGAAGGCAGGATATAACCCCGAGCTTTCCTACGGAAGCCATATCTTCCAGGATCTGGTTGAGGCACAGATACTTTATACAGCAGTATTCCAGAATGATAAGACCGTGCATTACAGGCCGGAAAAAATGTTGGAATATAAGGATATTATAAGTGAGTTTGAAGAAAAAGAAGAGCTTGCGGATATCGTACATGTTTATGATCTGGGAAGCGGAAAATGTAAGGTTTATAACGATATAGCAAACGAGCATCTGGTGATAACGTTAGCGAAATAACTGTGGATTATGTTTTTGTAAAGTCCACATAAGGAGTTGAAAATGATCTCATTAAATAATTACCTGTATCACGGTGATACTGTGCTTAAGATACTTATCCAGTATTCAACCGATCTTAAACAGGAAGCGATAAAGACAAATAACGCCATAGATCTGGCTCACAGTAACTTTCTGGTGCAGATCATAGAGCTGCTGGAACATACGGATTTCCTTACTTCCCAGTCACAGAGGATAAAGGAATTCTATCTTTACATGACCCAGAAGTATCCGTTCCTGGCGTTTACTTTTAAGGGAAGGATCAAGTCGCTTATACGTGCGGAAGAGAAATTTAATGCCTATGTAATGGAG
>CAMVRS010000053.1 GCA_947169935.1 uncultured Lachnospiraceae bacterium | reverse complement strand
CACCGACAAGCTCTGCAGCCTCTCTTATCTTATCCATATACCGGTAATCAGTAACGCCCATAGAGATCACGGACTTTTCAAAGGCGATCGCCATTTCCCGCTGTATAGGAAAGCCGATATCTTCGCCATCCACGGTGGTAGGGATCTGAAGATCAGTCAGACTTTCTGCTGTAACAGCCGGATCGATCGTCTTATGGAATACCACCCGGAAATCTTTCTGTATATCCGGTGCAGAAAACTCTGCGCCATATACATCATCTAATGCCACAAAAAACTGCAGCAAGCCCTCTTTGGGAAAAATATCATTTTCCGGAAGTTCTGCAAAATTAATCTGTGCCAGAAGGACAAGCTTTTCACCCTTCGAAGACAGAGGATAATCCTTCGAATGTTCCCAATAAGGTATCCCGCCAAACTTACTCTCTGTTAAAGCCGGTGTCTTACCGGTTACCGTACTTATGCGAAATGCGTCTATTGCGGTTATTTCCGCATTCTTTTTAAGGATCTTTGCTTTTTCTTCGGTCATTATCATACATACCTTTCACTGAAGTTTTATATGAACACTGCATATTATACAGCCTAAAACACAATCGGTCAAAAAATAACCCCCGCTATAAGCGGCGCGATGTTAAGAAGATTCATCCGATCCGGTCCGCTTTGACCCAGCGATAACATGGTTTTCTTCATCGCCGGATGCCTAGATATAATCAAACCTCACGCGCCCTATCCCTATCTCGTCTTCCTTTTCCAGCATGACCTGTTCCTCTGCTTCAAGCTGTACCCCATTGATGAAAGTACCGTTTGTGGAATGGCAGTCCTGTAAATATACCCTGCCGTTTTGCATAAACAAACGTGCATGTATCCTGGATACCGAATTATCTGTCAGCGGCAGATCTACGCAATTCTTCACTTTTCCTATAGTAAAAGGAAAACTGTTTATCCTGTATTGTTTCCCTTTATTCTTTTCTATCAGGATATTCTCGGGCTTTGTATCCGTCTGTCCTACGAATACAGTCTTGCCGTAATCTTCATCGTCTTTATTTACCACCTCCATATCAGAGAACGCATCGGAAAAATCAGGCATCTCAAAAGGCTCCGGCTCATCTTCTTTTTCTTCTTTATTTTTCATCAGATGCGGTTTCTTCTTGCTATCTTTCTTAAACGTTTTTTTCTCTGCTTTTTTCTCCTTATCCTTTGTCCCGCTTCCAAAGATGCGCGTAAATAACCCCTGTCTTCTTTCATTGTCTTCTTCCTCCTCTTCATCTGAATCTGTTAATTCTGCCGGTGATATAACCGCCGTTTCACCTGTATACTCTTTCTCCTTTATCCTGCTGCCGGTATCAGGCTCCGGCACCGCCTGATCTAACAACACTTTCTCAATATCATCCAAAATACAGTTTTCATTCTTCGCCGTCTTATACAGGCGATAGGTCCACATGGCCGCCGAAGGATCGCTCTGGTCTATATGCTCCATCAGGTATTCAGTGAGTTCCAGCAGACTTTCCTGCATCTGTCTGCCATTCCAGGGTATGTACAATAATCCGGGTTTTAGATTTTCAGGATCAACATAAAGATATTCAGGATCCAATATCATCGCTCCTTCCGTCAGCATATACTCCTGTATGGCGCGGAATACATCAGCTATCCCGCGAAGAAGAAGCGCCGCTTCACTCTTCTTTATTTCCTTATGATCATATATGCGGCTTAAGGGCTGCAGTGAGCTTATCTCGTAATATACCTGTTCCCTGCCTTCATTCATGCGTCTTAGGGCTTTCAGCAATCCCGGGATATTATTCCTGCTTATCATCTCCAGCCTGTAATCGTCCTCCTCTCCCTCCGGCATGTCGGCCACCAGATAGTTATGGTTCATGCTTTTTCTGTATTGCAGCCGTATATCATTTTTATCCATCTCTCATCCTCCGCTTATGTTCTTTAGGGTGCGTACCGTCATAGCCTCTTTAAGCCGCGGTGTTTTTCTTGTTATCTCCACTTTCCATTCAAAGGCTTTCACATCCCCAAAGGTGGGAAATACCGGTGCGCGCATCCTGCCACTGTATGCAGCTTCAACACTGTCTATATCAACACTTATATCCACGCATCCTTCTTCCATGATCACCATTCTGGAATTAAGAAGTTCCACAGCCTTATCCTTCGCCAGGGAGGCTATCTTTTCATTTTCCCATTCAGCCTGTCTGGCAGCCTGTATCACTGCTACCGACAAAGCATAATCTGCTGCCGTCCTGTTATAAAGAAGCAGTCCGCTCCAGATTATCAGCATGCTTATCATCAGAGTGAGCGGCAGTATGATCACTGCTTCTATAGTCATCATCGCTTTTATCTTTCTCATCCTCAGCCACCTCCGAAAAAGTAAACCCGCAGCTCAAACAGCATAAATCCCGCCAGCATAAAAGGTATAAAGGGCAGCGTATCTTTCTTTTGTGCATGTTTCAGGACTATCAGAAAGAAAGACGCGGCTGCTGCCGTAAGTAATGCATACATCATCAGCTCCCCGCCGTCCCTTAATCCATACATGCCTCCCAGCAAAAGCAGCAGTATACCGTCAGCTTCACCCATACAGCCGCTCAGCTTTCCCGTTATAAGGAGCGCCGCTCCCGGTATAAGCCCCAAAAGCATTTCCTTTAACTCCCCTTTATAAATGACGGTCATAACCACACTTCCCACTGCAGCTATCAGCAGATAGATCGCCGGAACAGTTTTATCCTTTATATCCATAACGCTCCCCGCCAATAACATAAGCGCCGTCCATATCTCTCTGACCAACACCTTCACCTCCTGCCAAGTGCACAGCGGCTGCATAACCTGCGGTTTCCCACCTCGGAAAGACGCATCTCATATATGGTACGCTTAAGTCCGCTGCAGGTAAGAGATGAATGATACCGGTCGCCTTCATTCGTAATATATACCGTTCCGCTCCCGCCTCCGCATATCTCACATGGTTTATATTTCCCTCCGCCAGCATTTCTGGCATCACCTATTTGGGAACTGTCTATAGGTCTTATGCTCAGATCCAGATGGGTACAGCTGCGGCTCAGATGATAGACAGTTCCGTTCTCTGCCACATAAACGATCGGATCTGCCATGCTCCCTCCGCTGCCGCCGCTCCCGCTCCCCTGTTTATATCCGGTCCAGGGATGAGCCCTTGCCCTGCTCATCAGCAGCTGCGCGGGCAGTCCGAATACATTGCATCTGGGTTCAAAGCTGTATGGTTCCGGTATATCTATCACTGTCTCGACCGGCGATAACAACGCTACGCTCTTAACTGTACGGCTTAATTCAAAATCCTTTTGCATACTGCCCTGCATCATCTCAAGTATGGAAAGGATGCTTATAAAAAAGAACATATATAACGGCAGCACAACCGACGCCTCAAGTGTAAGACTGGCCCTCTTTCTTCTGTCAGCCATAACGGAACCTCCTTTCCATAAAGAAGCTGTATCCGTATCTGCTCCTGAATATCATCTGGACTGTTGCTCCGGCCACGCAGTTATCCAGGCAAAAATCTCCATACCCTCCTATCTCTCTCAGATCCATTTCCACGATATCCATGCAATGCTGGGTCTTTAGATCCAGAGGCAATAAGTACAGTATCATCCTCAGATAATCCTTATAGTCCTGTCCTTCTCCTTCACCTTCACCCACTTCAAAACCCCAAAGCAATGCTGTTTCCAGATTCAGATGCCAATCCTCTTTCTTCTTTATCAAAGGTACTCTTCCGCCTTTGTATATTACTTTCATATCATAAATGGTCTCTGCGTATATCCAGGCATAGGTTATCAATTGTTCAAATGCCTCTTTGGATTCCGGCAATAACAGTACAAAGGATAAAGCTGCTGCCAGGCCTTCCGCTTCCCTTTTCTTTGTTTCGTCCGACTGGAAAGCTATAAGATTTGATCCGCCCCTTATGCTCATCAAAGCCAGAGCCACTGCTGAAAGATTATCTTTATCATTATCTTTTCCGGCGATAACATACTCAGCTTCATAACTAAGCCTGCTGCCTTCTTTCTTATCAATATAGTTACCGCACTTCTCCAGTATGTATTCGCTGAACAGTATCTGTTCCAATAAGCTGTCATGGACCTCCCAGTCCTCACACATACCGTCCCCGTTGACCAGTCCGCGCTTTGACGCATAACATGACAGGTCCGCTGATGTTGCTGATATATCTCCTTCGATGATCTGTGAAAGTATAAAACCTTTGCTGGCTGCCACCACTTTTGATGCAGGATCGTCTTTTTTAGGTGCCGTCCAGGAGATCTCGTTTCCGTCTTCATCATATTCCGGATCGGGCTTCGGATATACTATTGCATCCACCTCATCCTGGGCAGCCTGCAATTCCTCACCCACATCAACGGAATGAAACTCCTCCCCAGCAGATACCTCCATCAGATCCTGTATATCCATCGCATATGCCAGGCCGTATTTCTCCAGCATATAGCTCATAGCCATATATCTGAATACAGCCCCGTTCTCATCGGTTGCCCTGTGCACTTTTACTGCTTCCGAAGATACCAGGTTCAGGCGGGTGATATCACGGTTTCCTATAACCGGCAAACCTTTATCCGGTTTGATATTGTATTCCAGATAACCATCCAGATGATCCAGCATCTTATCTACCGAGCCATTCCCGCCGTCATACATGGTATCCACAAATAACAGATCATATCTGTCAAAAAGAGCCTTATTATATTCGGCGAGGACGGAGTCCATGGAAAGATCCGCTGCACATTCCAGCCGAAGCTTTATGGCATTGACTCTGGCAGATTCTATCATTGTTATCAGCAGCGGTATCATCACTGCCATCATCAGCGTCAGATATATACTTACAGCTCCTCTTTCCTTTTTCATATTCTTCATGGACTCCTCCTTTGTTCTTCTTTACCTCGCAACATCTGCAGATTTCGTTACTATGCTGTCGAACAGATCATTAACTATCTGAGTGATCTGCTTTTTAAAGATCAGTACCAGCCCCACAAGGACCACGATTATCAGTATCACTTCAACAGTACCCATACCTGCATCGTCCCGGGCATATTCTTTTAACCCTTTCCAAAGCGCCATTCCATCTACCTCCTTTCTCCGCTGCATTTCTCTCCCGTCCCGTTCCCTGTTAAGATCACTTCTATTCATATGGAAACAAAAGCCGGTACAATGATCACCACCATAACGATAGCCAGCATCATTATCATAGGAAGCAGCAGCTTAGTCCCTGCCTCTTCTCCCAGACGTCTGGCATTCGCCTTTCTTTCCTGCAATGCATCCTTACATTCGCTGCGCATTGTACTGAGAAAACCTGCTGCCCCAAGTCTGCTGTTCTGTTCCAGCAGTGATATGAGCTTTACATATTTCTGCAGTCTGCATCTTTTAGCAAAAAGCTGATACGCCTGCATTTCGCTCATTCCACGGTCCATCTCCCTGCAGCACAGCAGCATTTCTTCATATACATATCTTCTGATACCTTTCTGTTTATATTCCTCCACCATCTTTCTCCAGGCCATGCGCGTACTCATCCCGGCACCTATGTATAACGAAAGCTTACTCACCATCTCCGGATAATCCGCCTCCAGTTCCCTGTCCCGCTCTTTCAGTTTCTTATCCAGATCCTTATCCCTTCCCCTGAATACCACCACCAGCGCCACAGCCGTCATCACCATCAGTATCAGTACGCTGCTTTTCTTTCTCTCCTGCCAGGAAACACTTACCCCGTCTATCTGTGACGGCAGAACAAATCTGTCACTGCTTTTGCTTTTCTCTGATGCATCCGATAATGCGGTTTCGATCGCCTGCTTAAGTTTTTCTGTTCCGCTCAGTTCTTTGGGATAGGCCATCACATAAAAACTATGTTCTTCTTCATGCTCTTCGTATGTGATATGGGCTGTTAATTCACACAGACTGCCTTCTGCCGGTATCCCTTCTTTTATCTCACCCATACGGTTAAATGCATCCCTGTTGCCTATATCCCACTCAACATAAAAGGGATATCCCTTTATCTCACTGACAGGGTCAAGATCCATATCAACATGATCCGCATTTTTATTCTTTCCAAGCACAGCCTTCTCCAGCTTCTCCCTGAATTCCGGCAGCATTGCGGCTATTTCCTCATCGGTAAAAGTACGTTCATCGACAACAACGTCAACCGTACTGATCTCGCCTCCAACATCTGCATCAAGCTCAACGCTGTACCGGCCTTTGCCATATTCCCTTCTCTCAAGGCTTCCGTCCGGTGATAAAAGAGATTCTTCACTCTCGCTGAAAGAAATGATAAGTACAAATATCATTCCGCCTGTGAGCAGCAGAAAGCATAGTCCGCATTTTTTAATAAACTGGATCTTCGACGAATGAACAGCATCAGCCGCCGGTTCAAGCATCCTGTATTTTTCCTCGTTTTGTGAAAACAGCCCTGTTTTAAGCCTGCTCTTACGCAACACCTTTTCGATCCATACTGCCATGCGAAAGAATGGCCGCGTAGCTGCAGAAGCATCACACTCTGCAGGTACCTTTTCTTTCGCAGATACAATGATCATTGCCGCCATCAGGGCCAGCATCGTAAATGCTATATATATCATTTCATCCTCCTCTACAAAGTCCTTCCTGTCGTCTTGTCTGCAAACAGATCCGCGAAAGTATATTCAATATTTGATATCCAATATCTTCTCCGCCAGCAGATACGCCCCGATATACACCGCCAGCATTCCGCTCATGACCGCCACTCCAAATACGCTGTGATACAGCGGATCGAAGAAACCGGGAGATGTGGCGTCGATATACAGGATTATCCCGAAAGGCACCAGATCCATTATCCCCTGTTCCATTTTCTTTGATGATATCTGCGTAGCTATTTCCCGCTGCACCTCAATGCGGTCGCCGATCAGATCGGCGGTATTTCTGAGTATGCCGGGCAGGTCACCACCGCTGCGTTTCGCTATCCGGAATACCTCTGCAAAATCCGTAATATCCTGTATATGTGCCCTCTTTGCCAGATCATCCAGCGCATCTTCGATATTCTGATTATTCTTAAGCTTTCTTGCTATGGTCTTCAGTTCCCTGCTTATCATGGCGTCGGCCCCATACAGAAGCCTCATATCCTCGTATGCATGTACAAAAGAATTCTCTATGGAATAACCGGCCTGTAGCCCCGCTATCACCGCCTGCATCATCTCCCTGAACTGAAGCATAAGCTCATGCCTGCGCCTGCGTACGGTATTTCTCCTCTCCCGTATCAGATACAGAGCCAGTCCCGGCAATGCGATGAAGAAGGCCGCGGCAGAACGATAGAAAACATATGCTATAAGCAGCAGTATCGCAGCTCCCTTGATCAGGGCAAAAAGCCATTCACCCGGACTCAAAAGATAATCATCATAGTCCTGCAGCGTGGAGTTTTTCCTTGTGCTCCATCGGGTTTCTTTTCTTAAGGCTCCCAATAATCCTGCCCTGCTCATCTTCACCCTCCTCTTCAAATTCGTATAAAACGTTAGTGCCTATAACATCATCCTTATAATCCAGTATCTCCACCACCTGCAGCACCTTCCTGCTCTTATCCCGCAGCCTGCCCAGATGAACGATCACATCTATCCCGCTGGCAAGCTGCCCCCTGATGGCCGAAAGCGGAAGGTCCATCCCCATAAGTATCATGGTCTCCAGGCGGGAAAGCATGTCTGCAGCACTGTTAGCGTGTCCCGTAGAGAGGGAGCCGTCATGTCTTGTTTTCTTTGCATGCCTACGCAAACAATATGTTATTTTTGGGAGATTTTGATCATGCAATGCACTTTTCAGCTCATGGGAAAGTACAAGAAAAGCAGATTGTTATACGATGCTATCTATCTATAATGTAATAACAATAATAAGAGGATGCCTGAATATAGCAATGGTTACATCCGCCTATGGAATACAGATATAATTATGCCAACCGCCAATTGATATAATTCCCTTTAGTACGATTATTCACTCTGCCCATGTAATCCTTCGTTATTATAACTATATATCTACATACAAATTCGGCAATCCGCCGATTTTTACATTTTAAGAAAAAACACTTTTCATATAACAGATTTCATATTTGTTTTTTTTTATCTTTGCTTCCTAATATTATAGAAGGAATTATCACCTCAAACGAAAGGAGTCACTTATGAAGGTAGCTTACATCCGTGTTTCCACCATCGAGCAGAACGAAGAGCGCCAACTGGAGGCCATGAAAGATAAGGGTATCGAAAAGTACTTCACGGAGAAGGTTTCTGCCAAAGATATGAACCGTCCCCAGCTTCAGGCCCTGTTGGAGTTTGTCCGGGAAGGAGACATTGTATATGTCCATGACTTCTCCAGACTCGCCCGCTCCACAGAAGATCTGCTCCATATCATTGAACAGCTTCATACCAAGGGCGTCGCTTTGATCTCCAACAAAGAGAATCTGGACACTGGGACTCCGACCGGTAAGCTCCTTGTAACCATGATTGCCGCAATCAACGAGTTTGAGCGTGCCAACCTTCTTGAGCGGCAGCGAGAAGGTATCGCCATAGCCAAGAAAGCTGGGAAATATACAGGTGGAAAACCAAAAGCGATCAATCAGGAGCTCTACACACAGCTCTTGGAAGATTACCGAACCAGGAAGATCACGAAAAGAACCTTCGCCAAAGAACTTGGGGTAAGTCGTCCTACCCTTGATAGGCTTTTGAAAGAAGAATCTGTATAAAATGTATCATCAGGTTCTTGAGTTGCTTTACAAAAGGTAAAATCAGCTCAAAATTAACTTTGTTTTTACCCTTCTTCAAGATCTACGGGCGGTAAATTCTGGGTGTACCCCGTTTTTACCCCCTTTTTTCTGTTCTTAAGGCTTCGTTTCACCATCCAAACCCTATCCTATATGTTCGTCTTTTTATCTTTTTAACTGTTTTCGAAACAGTATT
This sequence comes from uncultured Lachnospiraceae bacterium, assembly GCA_947169935.1. Taxonomy (GTDB): domain Bacteria; phylum Bacillota; class Clostridia; order Lachnospirales; family Lachnospiraceae; genus NK4A136. Next base: position 13,581 of record CAMVRS010000053.1, on the reverse strand, counting down.
TTTTTGTCGTCCATTATAAAACCTAAAAAAAAATTTTTTTTCATATATGTGTATAGGTAATTCAAACACGCCTATAAGACCATCAAAAAAAACAATGGAGGAAAAAAGAAATGGCAGAAAAACAGAACGTAACAAAGAACACGAAAACTGAATCCGAGAGCCTTAAGCTTAAGGACACCAACATCGAGGCATACTCGATGGATGAACTGATCAAGATGGTGAATTCCACCAACGGATCCAAGGACTTCGCTGAGAAGTATCCTGAAGCCACCTTTAACAGGAATCAGGCTTCTTACCATCTCAGCAAGAGGTATCGTCTCCAGCCGGTAAGCAGCATTATCATTCCCGGTAACTGTAACAAGTCCGATGTCTTCGGGATCCTGGATGAGCACTTAAATGGAGCAAAATCGGACGACATAAAGCCGTCCAAAAAGAGTTCTTCCTCTGACAGCCCCATCCCGGTCATCTGTAACATGTCCGGTAAAACAAGAAAGGTCAGCATGACGGTATCGGACAGCACTATTAAAAGCTGGGCTGCATTCCTTAAGAAACTCGGTGTCAAGAAACATATGCTGCATCTCTACAATAGTGCGGCTCTTGAGTTCCTGACAAAGATGATCGAGACCGGCAAGGCGGAGCTCTGCTTTAAGACGGAAACAAAAGGAAAATAAAAATGTCACGGATTCCTAACTTTATATTTAGTACTTCCTCATCACGAAAGGTAGGATTCCACCAATATCAACTTATACAAGGAGGAATTTAGCTATGGCAAATTTCAGAACCGTAGACTTTAACGGAGCCGTTCATGATGGTCAGGAAGCCGAGCGTACCCTGTCCGGCTACACCAATGACCCGAACGACACCAAAGAGCGCCGTGCTCTTCTTAATAAAGAGAAGAGCAAGGATAACCTGGCGCTGATCTTCAGGGACTGCATGAAGGTCAAACCCGGCAGCAAGTATAAGACTCGTGGTCTCTCCGCCTATTATAGGCAGCTCTACAACAAGGATTCGCATAAGAACACTGTCGTCTGTGAGTTCTTTCTGCCGCTGCCTCGTACATATCTTGGTGCCGACTATCATCTGACCGGCAGGGAGTATAAGGCCATCTGCAATGAGCATGAAGGCAAACCTGCAACAGATTCGGAAGCATTGGAAAGCGCAAATAAAAAGCTCCTTTCCAGGGACTATTCGGATGCCGAAAAGGAAGCCATTTACGACTTCTACAAAAAGTCCATCCGTGTGGTCTGTATGGTCTTCGGCATTAAGGAAGAGGACATCTTGTACGCAGTAATCCATATGGACGAATCATCACCGCACTGCCACTTTGCCTTCCTGCCGGCCGTCTATATCCAGGACCAGAAAGCATGGAATGCATATCAGAACCTTGAAGTAAAGGGAAAACGTCCTAAAAGCCTGTATGGCGATGTGAATCGTGAGATCGGTGCAGATGAGAAGCCGGTGGGCTGTAGTGTAAGACGTTTCGATAAAAGCTTCCTCTATAAACTCAACAAAAGGCTTGAGGATGCTTTTAAGGAACAGGGCATTGAAGTGAAGCTCTCAACCGGTAAGGGTCAGTACAATAACGTCCAGTTCACAGGAAAGCAGCAGCGCAGGGATGCCGCTATCGCCCGTGCCCTCGAAGAAGAAGCCAAGCGCCGTACAGCCGATATGGAAGCGCAGATCAGTGTCCTGCAGGCAAAATTCGATGAGCAGTACAACAGTAACAAGTCTATCCTGGATACCCAGAAGGCAGAGAATACGGAGCTTAAGCAGGAAGCCGCAGCATTAAAGGCAACTATTTCTGCGCAGAAAAAGATGCTGAATAAGCTTCGTTCAGCTATCAAAGAGGCAGCAGCAGAACTTAAGGACATCCGCTCTACCATCGGCGATCTGATCAATAACGGCATCCGTGCCATTAAGCGTGCTTTCCTCAAAGGGAATAAGAAGAAAGCTGGAGAGCTTATGGATACCGCAACCGAATCGCTGCTCATGATACAGAGTAATGTCGATAAGCATCTGGAAGACTTCACCAGCCTTCTTGAAGATGACGTTACGGAGAAGCTCTCTCCGATTCCGGATACCAAACAGCCTTCTGATACAGATCCGAATTACGATCTGGAATGCGACGACTACGAGTAACCCGTCAACCTTTCCTCAGCTCTGTGCTTATACAGGCAGGGCTGGGGGACAAGCCAAAACAGTGGAGGTATAAAACAATGACCACACCTAAGGAATATACCAAGAATCTTAACGCTGGCATCATTACGCCGCAGATGCTGTCTGACTGTCTCTACAGTGTAAGTGCCCGGGCCAAGAACTACCGCAATCTTGAACATGCCTGCTATAGAGTAGCTTGGAAAGAAGGCAACCGTGAACGTAAGGAACACTTCTATTCGCTTAAAGAAGAGCTTTTATCGTGTATACAGCCGTCCTGCATTCACAAAGAGCCTGTAAAAAAGCGTGTGCGGTATTATAGCTATGAATATGCGTATTATAAGATCAGCGAATCTAAAGGGACATTATATGACGGCTTCTATTATGATAGGGAACTGGGGGAAGAAGTCTATTTCATCGACACCTATAAGGACGATTTTAAGTACTTCCTCTTCTATGACCTCGGTACCAACCATACCTTCCACACCCCGATCGACGATCCTGCTATATACGACCTGCCTATCGTGGAGATCGACAAGATCAAAAGTCACGGTGAGGATACAACCGATCTGATCTCCATGGCGTTTGTTAATAAAGTTTTGGAGTTCGTCAGATCGCATGATCATAAGATTGAGCTTACGGAGCCGGAAGAAGAGATGGAGCTTTAGGATGGATCTTCGAACAAAAAAACAATAAGAGCAGGGACTAATATCTCTGCTCTTATTATTAAATGCACTTTTAACCGAAACCTATTTGATCTTCAATTAACCTTGACATTAACAGTATATTTTTTACCGTTTATAGTTGCTGTATAAGTATACTCTCTACGGTATATCAGAAATCTCTTATTCGCTCTGCATTATAGTAAAATACCATCTATCCTCCTTCCAATCTATACTATCTATTAGTGATTCAATATCTAATTTTTTAATCTCTGTATCTTTGCTTCTTCTCACAAAGGAATTCTCAATATCCAGAAGCTTATCCTCTGAAAAACCTCCCCGTATTATTCTTTCAGTTTCAGTCTCTATAGCTCTTTCATTTTCAGCATTATAAGAATAATCAACATTGATATTTGCTGAATACAAACCACCTTCACGCTCAGTCTTCCGTCCATATTTTAACCCGATATCATTAAGGCTAACGTACATGTTTGTCATTTTTCCGAGATATTCAAACCCTATATCATTTATATCAATGGCGTTTTTGGTTTCACATTCTAAATTCTGCCAATCATCTATGGTATTCGGAAGGGCTGCAATAGTATTATCGATACACACATAAACTGCATAATTCTTTATCCATTTGAAATTATCCTTACCTTCCATACCTTTTAACAACTCTGAGTTTCTGAATTCCTGAACAACCTCCTCATAGGGCATTCCGTCATAAAAGAACATATCAGCAATCTGTGTACATCTTCCATCCGCCATATGATCGTCCCATCTTGGATCCAGCGGCCAATCCATTTGGGTATACCAAAGACCATCTCTAATTGACTGCTTCCATTTTTCTAATTTTGCCTCATACTCTGCGTCGCCACTCTGCTCACTCCCGACAGAATCATTTTCCTTATCATCAACCTGTGTGGCTTCAGGCTTTTCATCCGGCGTTGGTTTATCATCACCTTTTGTCGGCTCTGAAGCCACCGGTGGTTCGCTCTCTCCGCTACCGGAATCACCACATGCACAGACCGCAATGCTTATAAAAGCCGCTGCAAATAATGCTGTTACCACTTTCTTTTTCATATTTCCTCCCTTATATATAATAATAGTTTATATACAGCTATACAAGCCACATAACAAAATATATAAACAACCAGTATAGTGGCGTTATAATAATATTAGCCAGCAACGATACGAGAAAAACTATTCCTCCCGCCGGATGCTTACCTTTTTTCTCCGCCGATGCAAGGATGATGTTCCTGACAAGGGCATATGGAAAAAACAAATGCGATGTGATGAAAAACAACGCTAACGAAATAAGAGACAGCACCGCTGTAATCGGACCAAACACAAAAGCCTGCCCAATCTTCCCCGGTTTCCCATCTTCCACTTCAATCCCAAGATTATCAGTAAAGAATGCTATTATAGGGTGATAAATCTTAGCTCCCACGATCAAAGGGAAGATCATTATTCCTATCATCAAACAGACGGCGAATATTGGCAAGCCGGTTTTAATGATATTTTCCTTTGAAGTGTCCATATTTGTAATGCAGAAGAAAGCCGTCAGTCCGACCACGACCATCAAACCTAATATCGTAACCTTAAGCCAGGCAAAGAAAAAGCTTTTCAACACTTTCCTGTATACTGGCGGATCTACTTCTTTTGCCGTTTCAATAGCAATCTCTTTTATTCTTTCCCCATCAACTTCCTCTTCTGCAAGTTTATCGTTCATCCTTATACTCCCCTCCATTTATATAGCACATACGATCATTATGGCTCATCCCCTTTCAGACAAAAGAATACCCCTGCTGTATATATAATGGGTATCCTTTTCTTTCATCCTATCAGCCACTAACGGTTAACGCAAAAAAGGATTAGTATTTGTTCTATTATGTAATTGTATTTGATATCAGTCTTTTAATGATATATAGTTGTCCATTGATTCGCCATAATTCGTAACAGCTTCTTCAACTGAGGCGTATGCCGCTCCCATCGGACTTCCTGCCGAATTCATAGATTTCTTGTATGTTCCGTCGTAACACTTTGAAATTTGGGTTGACGAACAGATCATATATTCATCAAGATCTGTTTTGAAAACCATACAAAAGAAATCATCTCTTGAAACATACCCCACAGCCTCAGCAGAAGTTCCCTTGGTGTAGTAATTATCTACCACTTTCTGCGCCAATTCTTCCTTGATCGAATTAAACTCCTCCTCCGGAAGATCTTTGGGATCCGTAATTGTTTTAAGAGTATCTGTACCCCTTTTACCTGTGTTATTTAAGAATATATTATCTACGGCACCGGCACTTTCATTAACAGCGAATCTGTATTCTACCTGTACATAATAATCTTCATCGTCATGTTTTACCGGTTTTTCCCAAATAGTAGTGGCCGTTACTTCAGTGCCGCCTTTAGAAAGCTCATACGGAACCCCTTTGCTTTTCACAAAGCTTTCTAACTCAGCATATTTGATCAACGGATACTGAGACAACCGACCTTTATACTCTTCAGTTTCTTTGTATTTATCTCGGATATTATATATAGCAGGGCAAATATTACCGGGATAGAATACATTCAATGCGTAAATTCCACATGCATCATGCACCTCTATTCCGCAAACCTTTTGATCATATATGACAGAGGGTTTATCCGTATTCTCGATCAGATACCAAATACTTAATATATCATCACCTTCAGGATCCTCTACTCCTACATACGAAGAGAAATAGTTGCCGGATATGAGCGAATCTCCCGTAAGATCTTCTCTTCCCATATCGATCAGTGCTTTAAAGTCGAAATCATAGCTGCTTTTAAGAATATCCAGCACCTCTTTTACGGTCATCGTGCCATCTGTAGGAATGATATTATCTTCCACCTGTACAAAAAGGTCATTAAGATTTGAGTTAGCAATCTCACTTTTAGGCTCTACCAGCTTAATAGATGTTGATTCCTCTTCTTTGGTGTCTTTCGAACCATCTGACTCACCAGCTATCTCCTGTGCCACTTCTGCGGCAAACTGAGCTTCCTCCTCAGACATACCATAATCTTTCTGGAGCTGGTCTGCCAGCTTCTCTTTTTCCGACTTACCGCAAGCCGCAAGTGTCCCGATTGCCAGTGCCATAGCTATTGTCATAAGCAGTTTTCTTTTCATAATCTTTTCTCCTCATATATAACATCTTATTGATACTTAGCAATGTCAGTTTCAAATTGATTTCAATAGATGTGATCATTCCTTCTCAAGCTTTATAGCCTTAATTGCTTTATTTCTTAAATATTCTCACAACACCGACCACTATAACCGCAGTTGCAGCTATAGCACCGATTACCACGCTTTGTATCAATAACGAATTGAACTGCGGATTGTTATTAAATACATCTTCCAACTTGTCTGCAACCTGTATCGTATTAAATGACTTCATAAGGACATATATCAGCCCCGCTGCAAAAAATACCTGAACCGCACCTATGACCGCTCCAAATATCTCAGCGGCAGGATTATCTTCAACCATAAATTTAGCCAGAAGGTTTTTATCTTCGCCTGCCAGCCACGCTCCGATAACAGCCCCGATAATAATAGATACGATCAACACAATTACAGCCACTGCGAATGGTACGCTAATCTTAAAAGTATCTTCAAAGACGCATACTGATGAAACCGTGATGATAGATATGGTACTTATGCACCCTGTAATCTGAGATGTTGGATGAATGAAAGTACCACCTATATATAGCAGCACTATTATCAGCCACATCCAGATTGCAAATTCGAAAGAAATACTTAACGCTGTGGCCAGACAATTCAGGTATGCAGGGATAAAAAAAACAAAGGGTAGAATAAGCGCAACTCCACCAAATATTATATGAAGCCCTACCCAAGCAAGAAAGAACAACGCCGTAAGTGCAACGGCTCCTAAAACTACAGCAGGCATCTGTCACTCCTTATTTGAACACCATTTATTAAGTAATTACACCCCCATCTGATGCGGTATTACTTTATCCTACTTGGTATGAAATGTCAAGATTTGTTCCCAAAAAATGCTATCATAGCTAAAAAAGAGGTGCCCCCATGAAAAAGAAAACTCAGCAACCGCCCCAAAAGCCATTGAAACCGCTTAAAGTCAAGATCAGTATCAGTCTTGATTCCGAGGTCTTAAAGGATATCACTGATCTTGCCGAAGCCGACGATCGAACGCTCAGCTCTTACATCAATAAGGTACTGAAGGACCATGTCCGCTGTATGAATGAACCAAGCAGGGAATGATTTTCTGCGTGTTCATCCTCCCGTCTATACGAATATCTCCCCACCGTCCTCCCCTTATCCCATTTATCTCTCATATATTTATATCAGCACTCCTTCAGAGCTTGCATCTGCCGTTCCGATACCGGCTCTTTCCTCCTTTCCCATAACCGATACCCCTGTAGCGATGCGTCCGGACGGCTGATGGGCGCCCCGTGCAATGGAAGCTATACTCCCGCTGCAACTGTGCCCGGTACTTGAGCAGGTAACCACTCGCTTCCCATGCGGCACAGATTCATTGCTCCAATGCGGTCATCATTTGATCTATAGCCACAGCTCTGGCATATGAAGATATGTTTTTTCTTATCCCTATTCCCTTTATCAGTAAAGCCGCATATCGGACAACGCTGGCTCGTGAAATGCGGATCCACTTTTATTATGCTTGAGCCCTTTAGCTGAGCCTTGTAGATAATCTTCTGCTCCAAATCGGAATACGACCAAGAGCACATTGTATATCTCATTTTCTTTTTCACCTTTGCTGTTACTTCCTTAATCCCGGACAGATCCTCAAAGACAAACAAAGTTCCAGCCGGATATGACTCTACCAGCCTCTTGGAGATGCAGTGGTTGATGTCAGCGACCCAACGACCTTCCCTGCTTCCAATTGCTTTCAGCCTTCTTCTGGCAGATGCCGTATGCTTCTTCTGCAACCGTTTTCTGATCCTTACATACTGCCGGCGCTTCTGTGTGATGCTTCGCCCATTTACAAAGGTACATTTTCCATCTGAATCGTAAGTAGTCACTATGAAGCGCAAACCACGATCTATACCTACTACAGTCTGCGCCTTAACCAGATCAGGCTCTTCCACATTACAAGTCACAGGAACATGCAGATAGTACTTTCCGTGTTTTATGATCAGCTTCGCCGTTCCGAGCTTATACTTGGGATTGTTGAAGTACTGCTCATAGCCCTTGATACTATAAGGTACCTTGATGCGCTTCCGAACGGTATTCACAGATATAAGCCGCCCCTTGTAAAATGCCGCATCCCGATCCCACACAAGTTCATACTGATCTTTCTTAAATGAAGGTCTTATCCATCCCTGCTCCTGAGACTGAATGGTCTTATAGCTTGCAAGCACCCGCTTGATAACACTCTGGCTCTGCTGGGACTTAAGACCAAAGCGTTCCCGAAGCGTAGGATACATATCTCGGCTCAAACCATTCTCATGCAGATTATGTGTGTTATATACCACATCCGAGACATAGTTCAGAGCGTCCGTATATGCCTTACGGGTACTGTTTAAGAGTTCCTTCTGGTCATCGTCCAGATAGAGCTGAATCCTGGCTGTAAGCGTGATCTGTCCCATCAGACATCCCCCTTCCTATTCATGTGATAGTTCAGCATTAGCGATATACTGCTTATATACATCGTCATCCAAAGTCGGATAACGCCGTGAATACCGTGTTCCCCACCCCCTGCGGCTTACTATAGCATCTCCAACCGGCATGTTAAGGACCTCTTCCACACTCATACCCGCCCTCTTTGCGAACTCGGCACAAGTATCGTAATTAAGGCTGCCGAGGAAACAGAGATTATCCATATTATCCATTATGACATTGGCATAATGATGACCGTACAGTCCGGAGAGCTGATCCAATGACTGAAGCAGTATCGTACAGGATATCCTTGCTGCCCTAAAGATTGATACGTATTCAGCGAAGTTAGCCACACGGGAGGTGCAGAAGTCATCAAACATGATATGCACCGGGACCTTAAGCTCCCCTCCCTGCGCTTCTGCCTCATTAAACAACTGCTTGATAAGATCAGCGTATAACATTTTTGATATCTTCTGACACATCGGAGATGTTGAAGTCGTGATGAACAGTGCAATCTTCTTCTTTCCCAGTTCTTTTAAGTCAATCATCTTTTTTGAAGGTTTGCAGAATAAAGACTTACCGTAATCGCAGCACATCCTTCCGAATGAGTTATTAAGGATGGTCTTTAAGCAGCTTGCAGTCTTACTCGCACACCCGACAATCGTACTCCATAACCTGGGAGCCTGATTATCAGGATCTACGCAGATAATCTCCTCAAAATTCTCATCCAGAGTTGTCCTGGCGTGACCGTTCGGGTAGCTGATCTCAAGCTCGTTATATACCTCTATGGCGTGCCTCATGCTTAAATCCCCCTGATACTCACATAAACCAAATATTGCGGCGATCAGATTCTGCGTGGCTTCTCCCCAGAACGGGTCGTCGGACGAATCAAGAGATTTCGAGGGGCCGCCCACAATAGCCGCAGCCAGATCCAACATATCTTCGCCATCCTTGATCGACTTGCAGGGATCATATCCTATGCTCGAGTGTTCCGGATGCGACATGTTTAAGTCCCAGATAGTATAGCCCCGTGACTTAAGCAGTGGCGTAATCTGATCAACGATCTTACGTTTAGCCACAGGAACAACAAGACTTTCATCCTCTGCGTGAAGCAGATGAGGAATCCCAACAGAAAAGCTCTTCCCTGATCCCGTACTTCCTATTATGGCGCAATTGCTGTTAGCGCCGCCTTCTCCGGGTGCAAACACGGCATCTTCGGAAAGAATGATAAGATCCTTACCTTTAGGAGTTTCAAATCTCTTTTTCTTCTCCGGCTCTTGCGTTATAAACCCTATCATCATTCAGCACCTCCTTTCCATCCATTCTCTCCGCTGTCTATCCTGTTCTTTCTTCCACTCCAGATACCGTACTGCCTTCCGCATCGCCGGCTCATAGTATTCAATCCCAAGCTCCTCCGCCGCTTCCTTGTAGTCACCACCGCAGCTATTAACTGTATCTTTGATAATTTCGAAGAAGTTACTTACGCCGGCCATCACATACCTTCTGCGCTCCCTGATCTCCTTAATGCACAGTCTATTAGCAGTCTGAGCAAACCAGTGGAAATAGTCATATAACGATCCATCTTCCTCCGCATCATATACAACTCCGGCGTTACAGCAGACCGCCAGCGCTATAACGAGCCTTCTTTTTAACTCCGGCTGGAAGGAACTACGGGATACTTCAGATCTGACGAAATCATCCAAAGATCCGAATACCGCAAGACGCACCGGCTCCTCCTCAAGCCTGTCCTGCCTCTCCTCATAGAACTCCTTCCAGCCAGTCATTTCTACCGCCTCCTTTCACCGCTCATTAACGCCGCAGTATTTTCTACAGGATCCTTTCATCACAGATCTCTGCAACCTTCCTGATCATATGATCGTTAGCCGGAATCCCAAGGAGCTCCGCCGTCTTATTGCAATCCTGCGTCTTCTCCAGCGTTAAAGAAATCTTCTTGAAGAAGTTGTTCAGACTGTAAATCACGTAGTTCTCCTTCACCTTGCCTGTCTTGAACTCAGCGCTCATCATATGCATGACCGACTCGATGATCCAGGTAAGATAATCTGTCAGATCACCATCCGCCTTCGGGTCATAATCCACATAGGCATCCATAGCCGCCGCACTGGCTGATACCACGACATTAAAGCTGCCAGGAAGCCCCTCGATGCTGACCTTGCTGAAATCCACCTCTTTCCTGCTCTCGAGCTCCTTAAGCACATGCTGCGCTATTGTCGGTATAACCCTACCTACCTGCTCCTTGCTTGCGTTGTTCTGCAACTCCTGAATTTCATTTTTCTTCATGACTTTTTTTCTCCTTTTCGTTTGATTATGTTGCCTTTTTGGCTGTTTCTACTTATATAGGAACGTTTTTATGAAAAAAACAAAGATAATCTAAAAAAACTTTAAAAAACAAAATGTTAGATATGATATAATGGAATGGTATCAGTTCAGAACAGATATAAGTGTAGAACGTTTATATTTCAGAATTATGTAATAACGGCGGAGGATATAGGATGGCTGATATTATAATAAAGCCACTGGTGCCGGAGTTAATAGAAGATTATTTTGACTTCTTTGATAATCGTGCGTTTTCGGATGGTTCTCCATACTATCCGTGCTATTGCAATGCCTTTAATCTTAGTTCAGATCAGATAAAGAACGATTTATATGCAAAAGCAAAAGAATATTCCGATGGGCAAGATGGTTGGAAAAGAGCTTTGCGGGAATCTGCATGGCGAATGGTTGAAAGTGGTACAATTTGCGGCTATTTAGCTTATGACAAAAAATTGGCAATTGGATGGTGCAATGCTAATGACAGACTAAATTATTATCGTGTCGGAGAGTTTGATATAGATAATGCACCTGAAGATAGTGTTCCTTCTTATTGCTCTAATAGAGGCTATATCAAGTCGATTGTATGCTTTGAAATATCTTCTGGGTATAGAGGTCAGGGAATTGCCAGGCAGTTATTGGAGAGGGTTTGTCAGGATGCTATAAAGGATGGATATTCTTTTGTGGAAGCATATCCTAAAGACAAAGAAAAGGACAGTAATATGTCTTTCGCTGGACCATACAAACTATATGAGCAGGCAGGATTTCATGAATATGCGCACAATGGTTCCACGATAGTAATGAGGAAATCTCTCGGATAATATGAAAGTGGTATTAAGTTATATTGGAAGATATTACAGTATAAGGGCGTAAAATGAAAACGGAAAGAATATGTAATTGGGAGGAGTATTAGAGCACTGTACCCCTTATGGCCAGAACCTTCTGACAATCCTTTCCATGTTCTGTCTGCCAACAGGATTAGCTGTATGGAATGTAATAGGATAGAACTTCTCATTTTCTACCAGATAATCCAGTATCTTGATCGCATCACCGCCATCATATGCGTAGTCACCAAGATCGTGGTCCAGCGATATCTCTTCTATGGTACCGCCGTTCTTTTCAATGTCTTCGATCAGTGCTATGGTCTCATTAACAGATTTCGTACCGATATACCCGTGCGGAACGGTTCGTACATCGTCAACATATATCTTTACATTCTCGTACGTCATTATTGATCCTCCCTGTCAGCTTATCAGAATACTTCCCCATTCCGAGTTGGATATCTCAATCACGCTTCCATTATTAAACGTCAGCCGGATCTTTCGGGCGTCGTTTTGCACACGGAGCCCTCTTTCCTCCTGAAAGCATCCTAAGAGTCTGTATTCGGCGTTAATGATATCCTCAAAGCTTTCTTTGGCATAAACAAGATAATCATCACCCTCATCGGGGTAATGATTGCATATCTCCACTTCTATCTTAATAACATATTCCAATATAGAAGGCTTCTTATCGCCAACTATACGCTTAATAACCTCTGTAATGTCATACCAAACAGTCCCAAAGCTACTTGGGATATTAGGCTCGTCAAATGACACTTTGCTCTCATCAAATCCTCCGATCAGGTTAATTTCTTCTTTCATCATCGCTTTCTCCCCCTCTATTATATATAGGAAAGCCTGAGTCAAAATAACAAAATCTTTCAAATTAAAATTCTTACTTTATTTAGAAATCTTATCCACGCTCATCTTCATAACCCAACTCCAGCTCCGGCTCGTACTCTTTCCTGTATTTCTTATAAAAACGCTTCCCAGCTTTCAGATACCCCTCTACTTCTTCCAATTCCAGTCTCAGCTGTTTTATAAGGTCCTTATACATACTTCTTGTCTTCACATCCGCACGGGCTTTGATAGCTTCTTCGGAATCCGTCATCCCCTTATACTCGGATACCATCTTTCCATCCTTCTTATAGCAAAGATAGACGTATTTCCCGGACATTATCCGGATTGTACCTTTAGCCAGGTCTTTGATCTCTCCCTCATAATGGTCTATCTCGTCTGTAAGCCGCTGATATTCCTTCTGTATCAGTCTATATAAAGTGGATTTTCTCCCCATAGCATTGATCCTTTCCATATATATGGTTAATACCATTATATATCTTATTTTGTCTGTTTTCAATATTAGTTAGTATTTTCATTTTTTAAATTATTTTGTCAAAAATTATTTTTCATATATAAACACAAGCTTTCAAGAATACCTAAATATAAAACTTTCTTAAAAAAGTCAAATGCTATTACAAGAATTTTTGCAAAAAATATTTTTCATATATGTATAGATCCAAATATTCAAAAGGAGGAAATGTCTATGAACAGTTTTAACTCAGATCAGCAGTACGTGATCGACAGGGGTAAGGCTATGAAACTCAACACAACCTGCTATGAAGATCCGGACTACTCCGCAGAGCGTATGAGTACTATTCTTGAGGCCCTTTTGCTCCAGGTTCCTCAGGCAGACTTGGACGTAATGCTTGACAAGAGCATGTCTGACAGCAAGGCCTGGGATCTCCTACGTTACCTGGTCACAGAACGCACAGCTGAAGAGTTCATCCTCGACAACGACGAGCTTGTCTAAACCATCCCACCACCCAGAAACCGGACACTTATCAACAAAAGCATCTATCCAAATGGAGGATATAAACATGAGCATAAAAAACATCGTCAAAGCTTACAAGGAAAGAATCAGTTCCGGAGCGAGCCAGTACATTCCCGGGCGTAAGACCTACTATTGGCCTACCGACGAATACATCTTTTTTATCGG